>SCUC01000392.1 GCA_004322375.1 Bacteroidota bacterium | reverse complement strand
ACACAGCTCATGTTAAGGATCGGGTGGTGGGCAAAGGTGAAAACACGGTTTTTACAAGCACTTCAAAAAGCGGTGACAATCCGAGAACATGGACAATAGGCACAGGCAACATCGGCGATAAAACCGACCTCATTAACACCTACGCTCACGCCCGGCGCGACGCAAACGATAGCTTATGGTTCTTCATTGCCGCTGAACGCCTGACAACCGGCGGCGCAACTACTGTTGACTTTGAATTTTTAAAAGAAGGCTTGATGGTTTCTTCCGGCGCGGTTATTCCTTTAGGTCCGGATTCCGGTAGAACTGCAGGGGTGGTAACAACGCCTGTCGTTAATGGCGGCGGAACTATCTCTAAGCCCGGAGATTTATTAATTGTAACGGAATATGGAGGTTCAAGCGTTACCACCTATGTGTACATGTGGACCTTGAACCCGCCTTCAGGAGTTACATTTGACCAAGGCTCAAGCGTTGGACCGTATGGGTGGGCGTTAATAAATCCTCCCGGTGGCTCTATTATAGCGACGCAAAACTCAAGTTCTGTTGAAACAGGCGCGTGGGGTACATTTCAAGGATCGGCGGGCGATTCCACCAACATCCTTGCAACAAAGGCGTTCGTTGAAGTTGGCTTGAACATGACCCGGCTTGGCTTAGAAGTGGACACAACAACTTGCTCTAATATTGGGCAAGCGATTGTTCGCTCAAGAACTTCACCCTCTTTCTCTTCAAACCTATCAGATTTTGTCGGTCCCCTCTCCTTTCAGCTCAACACCTGCGCCACCATTCGTCTTGAAAAATATTTTGATTCCGATGGCAATATCGGCACAACAGGCGACCAAAGCTCCAAAGATTGGAATCTCTCTTTGTATAGGTATTCCGTCACGCCGGAAAACTTAGTCGCCACTGTCTCTTCTGCTAATTCATTAGGAGCATTAGATACACTCCGTCATGGAACCTACATTGCAGTCGAAGCCGATAGTTTAGGCTGGGCGCATCTCGGCGTTATTGAAGAAAGCGACGCGCGAGGTCTTGTAACATCTCCCGGTTCAGGTAATTCATTTACTATCAATGCCGCGAGGGGCGATTCTGTAACAGTCCGATTCATCAATGCGCAATACGGCTCTATCGGTGGAAAAAAATTCCGCGATGTCAACGCCAACAGAACGAAAGACGAATCTGATCCCGGTCTTCCTAATTGGGTGATCGAACTTCAGAACACTTCCGGAACCGTTCTTTCAAGCGATACCACCGATTCCAATGGCGATTACCTTTTCACCGATCTCACTCCCGGCGCGACCTATCGCGTTCGCGAAGTGCAACAATCCCCATGGGAACAAACTTCAACGAACCCCTCAGATATGAGCATTAGCTCCGGCACAACGGTTACCGGCGTCAATTTCGGCAATGCAAAGTTCACGACGACAAATGTTACTACCTCGCCGAATCCATCACAACGATTCGAGTCTGTAACTTTTACGGCAACCGTTACCCCTTCCTCTGCTACAGGAACTGTCGAGTTCTTTGACGGAGTAACATCACTTGGAACTGCATCGCTTTCAAGCGGAACTGCTTCTATTGCAACAGCATCGTTAATCGGCGGAACACATTCAATTACCGCGCAATATGGCGGTGACTCGGAATGGAATGGCAGCATGTCATCATCCCATACGCATGTTGTCATACGAACCGCAACCACAACAACTCTCAACGCCACGCCAAGCCCATCTGTTTATGGACAATCGGTATCACTTGACGCTGCTATTTCTCCCTCTCTCGCAAGTGGAACTGTGGAATTTTTTGACGGCGCACTATCCTTAGGCTCGGCAACAATCAGCGCAGGTTCAGCCTCTCTTTCTGTCTCATCTCTCGATGCAGGAGCACACTCATTAACAGCTAAGTATTCGGGAGATGCGGATTACGATACAAGTTCATCTTCTCCATTTTCCCACAACGTGCAGCAAGTGGCTACGACTACTTCCATTGCTGCCCCGGCAATAACCTATAATGCCAATGGTAATGTAACCGTAACTGTTTCGTCAACTGCAGGGATACCTTCCGGGAATGTAACTCTGACTGTGGATGGTGGTTCACCAATGTCTCAACCCCTTACAAGCGGCTCAACAACATTTACAGTTGCAGGTTTGAATGCAGGCGAGCATAGCCTGAATGCTTCCTATGTAGCGCAAGGGAATTTCGCAGCAAGCTCAACAAGCGGAACAATCCAGGTAAACCGCGCAGCAACAACAACAGCACTGTCCGCGCCAGCAATAACATATAATGCAAATGGAACTGTTACTGTAACCGTTAGCTCTTCAGCAGGAACTCCTGCAGGTAACGTTTCTCTTAGTGTAGATGGCAGTATAGCCACAACAATGGCGCTAACAAGCGGCTCGGCAACATTTACCATTACATCCCCCTCAGCAGGAGACCATAGCTTGAATGCAGCATACGCGGCACAGGGCAACTTTGATTCGAGTTCAATAACAGGAAATCTGCATGTGAATCTTGCCCCTGTTACCGTTGCAATTTCTGCCCCGACTGTTACGTATAATAGCAACGGCTTGGTCACTGTTACCGTCAGTTCGGCGGCGGGCATGCCAACAGGAGACGTTTCATTAAGTGTTGATGGCAGCCCCTCCACTGCCCAACCTTTGATAAACGGCTCATCAATATTCACGATACTTTCACCATCCGCGGGCGATCATAACCTCAGCGCGACATATCAACCGCAGGGCAATTTCGATGGAAACAATAATACCGGAACTCTACACGTGAATCAGGCTCCTACGACAACATCAATTGTCGCTTCTGATATTACGTATGGCGCAAACGGTCTTGTTATAGTATCCGTAAGCTCATCTGCAGGTATGCCGTCAGGATCGGTTTCTTTGAGCGTTGATGGCGGAGCGGCAAGCACACAAACCCTCACTTCCGGTTCTGCCAACTTTGCGCTTACTCTCCCTTCAGGCGGGAATCACACGTTATCGGCAACATATTCCGCTCAAGGAAATTTCGATGCAAGCTCGGCAAATGGAAATCTTCTCGTCAATAAAGCCTCCTCTTCTGTTTCTCTCGGTTCATCAAATAATCCATCCATACTTGGCGAATCAGTTGCCTTTACAGCAACGATTTCGTCGCCCACTTCCACAGGGTCGGTTGAATTCTTTGATGGTGCAACATCGTTAGGTACGGGAACGGTATCAGGAGGGATAGCGCAACTCTCCACTACTTCATTGATAGCTGGAGACCATTCTATTTCCGCACAGTATAGTGGTGATGGAAATTATTTAGGAAGCACATCATCTTCGTTGACCCAGACGGTGAATAATCCTGTTCCAACAACGACAAGCATTTTCCCGGCATCCAAAGCAGTAGGCAGTCCCGCTTTCACGCTGACTATTAATGGGACGAACTTCCTCCCTGTTTCAGTTGCAAGATTCAACGGCTCTGCTCGAGCAACAATATATCTCAACTCGACACAGGTTCAAGCGCAAATTCTTATGAGCGATGTAACTGCTCTTGGCTCGTATCCGATTACGGTATTCAACCCGACGCCTGGCGGCGGCGAATCTAACGCCCAACAGTTCGACGTCGTCGGCGCTTCAATCAGCGGTATGAAATACAACGACCTTAACGGTAACAGGAACAAAGATTCAGGCGAGCCCGGCTTGCCAAACTGGACTATTATCTTAGGTGGGGTATCGGCAGATACTCAAATTACTGATTCCGAGGGCTCGTATTTCTTCTCTGTTGCTAACTCCGGGACTTATACTGTGAGTGAAGTTGGACAAAACGGCTGGGTCCAAACATCAGCATCGCCGGAGCCTATCGTTATTACAATCGGGCAAGCAGCCAGCAACGTAAACTTCGGTAATTTTAAGTCTCCCGTCTTGAGCGGCTTCAAATTTGAGGACGTTAATGGCGATAGTCTTTTCAATGAAAACGAACCGAGGCTTTCAGGATGGGAAATCAGCGCAACGAATGGCGTGGCAACAAAAACAACCACAACTGACGCAGAAGGAGCCTTTTCCTTCTCGTTCAACCAAAATGAAACAGGCTCCTGGACTATAAGCGAGGCGTTGCAAGCAGGCTGGAGCCAGTTATATCCATCGGCCGGAACGTATTCGATTCTTGTCCAATCAGCAGATGATGTTTCCAATCTTAACTTTGGAAATTTCCGCCCTGCCTCTATTTCTGGACAAAAATTTAATGACTTCACCGGCGATAGCGCTATAACGGGCGATGCCGGATTGAACGGATGGGTCATTCAGTTATGGAAAGATTCTCTTCTCGTTGCAGTTGATACTACTTCCGGCAATGGTAATTATTCATTCGATAATCTACTCCCCGCAAGCTATACTATTCAGGAAATTGTACAATCAGGATGGATACAAACCTATCCGCCTGAGATCGCGTATACTGTTACACTTTCTTCCGGAGATAATATTACCGGAAAAGATTTTGCCAACTTCCAGCTTGGCTCTATTAGCGGCGCAAAGTTCCTCGATTTCGATGGCGACTCTTTAAAGGATGCCGGGGAAATCGGACTTGAAAACTGGACGATTATTCTCTCCAATGGTGTGGATAATGATACTGCTTTGACTGATGTTAATGGCGCATACAGCTTTACAAATCTAACAGCCGGAGAATATCAAATCTCTGAAGTAGTTCAGCCGGGATGGTACCAAACAATGCCGGCAACAGGCTCATATCAGGTAACAGTAAACAGCGGTACAAACTCCACAGGCTTGGACTTTGGAAATTTTGAATACGGTTCTATACGCGGAACTGCATGGTTCGATAGGGATAGCAGCGGAACTCAAAACACCGGCTGCGAAGGAATGCTTCCGGGGCTAAAATTAGTTCTTTCAGGAACTCATACATCGCCCGATACTGTGATTGCAGATGAAAATGGAGAGTTCAGCTTCTCCAACATCTCTGCCGATACCTACACGATGACGACCGATTTGAATCCTCTCTGGCGCATCACGTTCCCGACAAATGGAACACCCTACATCTTAACTGTAACGAGCGGATTAGATACGAGCGGCTTCGTGTTTGGAAACTTCTACATGCCCGATACGACAAAGTACCGTACCTTTATACTTACAGATTATAATGCCTCAGCACGGGCAATACAAAAATCCGGCTTTATCCGAAATCCCACGGCGGGTAACGTCCGTAAGGATATATTTTTAAGAAAAGGGTTTGGCTTGGATACTCCAACTGATAGCGGCTACCTTCGTATTGGCGTACGCAGGCCTGATAGCTCTCTCGTCTATGGATGGTTCTTCCATCGGTGGACGGTGTATAAAGACGCTGCCGTGAAACAATGGATTTACAACAAAGCCATTTGGGGCACAAAGCGTAATCCAAAGACCAAAACTCAAATCATGCGTAACCCGCCTTTTTATCTCCGTATCATCGGTCAACAATCTACCGAAACATACTTTGGCAACGCGGGCAATCATCTCACCGCCGAGCTGACAACATTGAAAACAAACATCGCCGCGAGCGATTTAGAAATTACACCGAAAGGTTTTGGCGACCTCCTTTATATCTGCCGCGATGGATATTCGGATAGCATGTTTACAGGAATGACGCTCAGACAAATTGTTTCAAGAGCAGATACCGCATTGACGATGGGCAGAAAAATCGTTCAGGTTACGGCAAGTCAAAAAGATACATCGTATCTCTATCCTGTTTCATATTTAATAGCGTTAGATACGGTCATTGGACGCATCAATCGGGAATTCAGATTGGCTACTTCTAAATTAGACACTATCTCTACAAAGCCGTTGAAGCTAAAGGGGATCAAGGGATTGTATAAGGTCTCGTACTTGATGCGCGATAGCATTGCTCCGCCTCCACTCGCGCGGTTCGACATGAATGCAGTGGTCGAAGAACAGCCGGCGCAGTACAGGCTCGACCAGAACTACCCGAACCCGTTCAACCCGCAAACCGTCATTCAGTTCGAGTTGATGGCTCCATCGGCAGTAACGCTCAAAATTTTCAACTTGCTTGGTCAAGAAGTAGCAACCGTCTTCGACAACCAGCAATTAGACGAAGGAGTCCAGGCTATTGAATTCGATGCGACTGAGTTCTCGTCGGGCGTCTATTTCTACAGGCTTGAAGCAAAAGGAACTGATGCAAACGGTCAGGAACATTCCTTCAAAAGCGTCAAGAAAATGACCTTAATAAAATAGTGCCTCAGGTGCAACTCACTTTTCGTAGAACAAGATGGCATCTTGTCCTACACTTCTTGAAGAAAAGTGAGTCGCACATTCCATTTCCATTGTAGGGGCGAGGTCACCTCGCCCCTACGCTTTATAATCACAGACACACTTTTGTTGCTCCACTACTCCATTACTCCGTAGCTAAGCAACTCAACTTCTCTTCAACTCCTTTTTTTTTACAAAAAATGCAATAAAATATTTGACTTTCAGATACAATTATCCTACATTCCCACAAGTGTTTTCTGAAGTATTCGCTGCAAATGAACGATAACATAGGCATAGTTTCACGGTTCGCAGTCACATGAAATTATAGTAGTTTTACAACAATGTAATGTATTAAATAAACACTCACACCTGCATTTCATAACTTAGAAAATGAACTTCCTTACTGCCAGCAGTCGGGAAGATAGATAGTAAATCGTATCCATAACAGGAAAGAGATCAATAAGATCATTCTCTTTGGCAAAGTTTAGTTATCCATTTTATCCACTATTGAACAATTACCTCGAAAGGTAGTAGTTATGAAAAGCGTTTTATATCATGCAGTCGTAACATTAGTAATTTTTGCCATCTTATCAAATGTGACCCGTGCGCAAGGAGCAGTAGGTTCCGCCTCTGATGGCGGTGCCGACGGAGTGCTGTGCGGCACATACAATGTACTATATGATAACTTTGCGGCTGCAAGCCTCATCTCCCCGGATGCCAATGGCGAATCTATAAACGGCGATCTGGGGATAGACATATCCGGCGACATAAACACAAATGTCAAAGTTTCAATATCACTTCCAACGACTCTCGTCGGTTCAAGCAGCCACGTTGCGTCCATAACCTTTCCTTCGAGCGGAGCAGGCTCCGGCGTCCATGTAGAAACAAGCTCCTTCTTCAATCCTCAAACTGTAAACTTCTTCAACCTTGGCAGTGGAGGGACAGCAACTCTTCGTCTCGGTTATATTTTAACAATACCATCGAATGTAAGCGTGGGTGAAGCATTTACAGGGCAGGTAACATTTACAATCAATGATACGGTAAACGTTGTCTGTACGATCACCATCAATGCCTCTAGCTTCGGATGCCCGCCTGCCCCAACAGGAAACCCTGTTGATGGAGGTGTAGATGGCGCGTTATGTGGACCTTATTTTACCGAATACCACTATTTGGAGGCTAATACAACAATTTCTCCGGATATTAACGGTGAAACCCCAACTGGAGATTTAGGAGTGGATATTTTCGGAGTAACAGGCACGAGTGTGAAAGTTAGTATCTCTCTCCCCAGCGTATTGGTTGGAGTAATTAGCGGGAAACAAGCGCCAATCACTTTCCCATCAACTGGTCCAAGTTCCGGAGTGGATGGGGAAACAGGCAATAATTTTGACCCGCACGCTGTCAATTACTTTACCTTTGGGAGTTTTGGGGCTGTTTATCTCAGACTCGGGTATAGCTTCACCCTTCCGTCAAACAACGGGGATAGCTTTCAGGGAA
>SCUC01000042.1 GCA_004322375.1 Bacteroidota bacterium | reverse complement strand
GTTTTATCCGTTTATCTACAACGTGATAATTTCATTTTCCAACATGAACCTGCGACATATCAAGGATTGGCAGTTGATAGGGGTACAACAATACATCAAAGTATTTACAGAACCGACACAACCGAATTTCTACGGTATTTTTGTTAAGACAGTTATCTGGACGGTGGTGAACGTGTTTTTTCATGTCGTGCTTGGCGTTTTTCTTGCCTTGTTGCTTAACCAGGCGATTCGAGGACGTTCGATTTATAGGACGTTGTTAATTATTCCCTGGGCGATACCTCAATACATTGTTGCATTAACATGGCGGGGAATGTTTAATTACGAGTATGGCTCAATCAACCAGGTTTTGACGAAGTACCTGAACATGAACGCAATTGAATGGTTGAAAAGCCCTACGGAGGCATTCATCGCCTGCATTCTCACTAATATCTGGCTTGGATTTCCGTTCATGATGGTGGTCGCCCTTGGCGCGTTGCAAAGCATTCCACATGAGCTGTATGAAGCAGCCGATATTGATGGAGCGTCGTGGTATCACAAGCTGAAAAATATCACTATTCCTCTGATACGTCCTGTGATGATTCCTGCCATTACCCTGGGGATTGTTTGGACGTTTAATAATTTGAATATCGTTTGGCTGGTTAGCAATGGTGGAGAACCATCCGACCAGACGCATATTCTTGTTTCGTTCGTGTATAAAGCGGCGTTTAATTTGTACCGGTACGGGTATGCCGCGGCGCTTTCGATGGTACTGTTTGTGATTTTACTGCTGTTCAGCATAACGTTTATGAAGCGCTCGAAGGCAACGGAGGCAGCGTATTAAGTGATTTTAGAATTTAGATTTTAGATTTTGGATTATGATTCTATTTGTATTGTTATTACTGTTATGGCTTGGGCAGGCAATCATTTTTGGATTGATAACAAGCTTGTTTGCTCATAAAAAAGGATACAATGTCGTTACATGGTTTATTCTCGGTTTTCTGTATTCATTTTGGGCTCTGATTGCGGTTATCAAAGGGTGGACAAAAACGAAACGACTTTTAATAAAAGTAACAACCCATATAATACTTATCATTTTTACTATCATTGCCATCTATCCGGTGTTGCAGGTGGTAACGATTTCGTTGCGACCGGGAGATAAATTGCTTTCGACATCTCTTGAGATAATTCCTGATGGGGCAACGTTACAGGCATATATTTCGTTATTTACGGAGCGACCATTTCTCCACTGGGTATGGAACAGCGCGTTGATTTCGCTTACGGTAACATTAACAGGCGTTGCTCTCGCCTCGATGGCGGGTTATGCGTTTTCGCGTTTCGAGTTCATGGGAAAAAAAGCAGGATTGTTGAGCCTGCTTGTTACGCAGATGTTTCCCGCAACCATGCTGCTGCTTCCATTGTATATAATGATGATAAAATTCGGATTAATCAACACGTATTTCGGATTGATTACAACCTACACGGCAACAGCGCTTCCCTTTTGCATCTGGACAATGAAAGGGTATTATGATACCATCCCGATGAGCCTTGAAGAAGCGGCGCGGATTGACGGTTGCAATCAATTTCAAGCTTTTTACAAAGTTATACTCCCGCTTGCCGCGCCAGCGCTGGTTATTACAGGGTTGTTTTCGTTTATGACCGCCTGGTCGGAGTATATCGTGGCGGCGCAGATTTTACAGGATACGGATTTATGGACGCTGCCGCTCGGCTTGAAATCGTTTGAAGCCAACATGTCAACAGAGTGGGGCCTGTATGGAGCGGCATCGCTAGTGGTGATGATACCTGTTGTAGTGTTATTTTTGGTGTTGAGCAAGTGGTTGGTTTCGGGATTGACATTGGGGAGCGTGAAAGGGTAATCTCATTTTTTAACTGAACCTTACATTTGGTTTTTTGAACAAATCCTAAATTTGAATATCTAAATCCTCAACAAATCCAAAGTCCTAATGTTCAAAACGTCAAAGGAAATCAATTTGAACTAAAGTTACTGAAGTTACGCACAACAAACTTTTTCTCTACAACAACCCCAAATGAGTGTCATGCTGAATCCGCCGCAGGCGGATGAAGCATCTCCGTACCATAAAAATAGTACGAATTAGAAGGTTTGGAGATTCTTCACCCGCTAAAGCGGGTTCAGAATGACAGTTGCCTCTTTTGGACAGCTCGGTTATAGGTAAAATTCGGGTCTTGCGTAACTTCAGTAAAGTTATATAATTCGCAGCGGGTAGTGAGGATTTTACTAAGTGTAGTTCTAAAAGCCTCAATAATAAAATTAACAACGCTGAGAACGCAGAGGGAACGCGGAGTTATATTGGGTTTTCAGAAACACCTATATACGATTACTTATAGCAGAGTAGTTCACAATTAAGAAACTCAAATACATTGATAGGGAAAACAACATGCAACTTATTATTATTTTATTTCTATGCCTATCTTTTTATCAGTCATCCGAAGCAAGTGTTGCGGATACAGGTTTGGTTGCGTATCCATCATCGTTTGAATTCACCGGTTTTATCGGGACGGTGTTTAATGATAGCATAACTATCGTCAACAATACCGGTTCATCGGTAACGGTTAGCATAGCGGAGAGTTCGACAATATCATTTGCGGAAAAGCATCAACAAGCAATTCAATCTCTTCGTGGGGGAAGTAATTCTTTTT
>SCUC01000391.1 GCA_004322375.1 Bacteroidota bacterium | reverse complement strand
CAGAGATAAAGGAAAAGCAGTCTTTTATTGAACGTGTCATCAAAGCTGAAGAAGAGAGTTTTAATGCCACTCTCGATAATGGCTTAAAATTGTTCAAAGAAACTGCGTTTAATACGCTTTATGACCATTTGAGAGAGGAAGGATATAATACGTCTGTTCACCAAAGCGAGATAGACCCTTCGCAAACCAAGATTCTTATTCTTGAAGAATCAAAAGCAAGCAAAGAAAGAGATCGAAACTATTTAATAAGAAACGGTTTAATAATTGTGGGTAGCTTAACAAAAGAATATGACAATTTAGGGAGCTATGCTTTAGAAGAATGGAACAGTGCATTATCGGCTCGCTTTTTTAAGAATTCTTTACAAATCAAAGGGAAAGATGTTTTTAAATTATATGACACTTTTGGTTTCCCAATAGATTTGACAGCATTACTAGCACGAGAGCGCGGATTTGAAATTGACCAATCTGGTTTCGACAAATACATGGAAATGCAAAAGCTGTCATCAAGATTCAGGAACGAAACATCAAAATCAATGGAATTATCTCGTAGTCATATTGGTGTGGGTGTTCCGTCGAAAAAATTTGCTATAGATTTTACAAAAGATGTAGAAGCTAATGCTTTACGCTTTGTTGGTTACGAGCATTTTGAAAATGTAGGTAGAGTTGTTAAATCTGAAGAAGCATCTCTTATTGTAGACAATACTCCTTTTTATGGTGAATCTGGTGGACAGCTTGGTGACGAAGGGATAATAGTCGTTGATAAAGCAACAAAAATAGAAGTGATGAATACCTTAAAAGCGAATGACATCGTTGTTATGGTTTTGGGTGTTGAAATAAATCTTCCAAGAGGTAAAGAACTTAATTTAATAGTTAACAAACCTCGCCGTCTCAACATCATGAAAAACCACACAGCCACACACCTCTTCCATGAGGCGTTGCGGAGGGTGATTGGGGAACATTCTCACCAGCAAGGCTCTCTTGTGGCGCCGGACCATTTGCGGTTTGACTTTAATCATTTTGAAAAGGTAACGCCGGAGCAAATCAAAGCGATTGAAGAAATGGTGAATGAAAAAATTGCTGATAATATTCAAGTACATGCTTTGAACGACCCGAAAGAATGGCTGCCGATTGAAGATGCAAAGAAACGGTATCCGAATTTGAAGATGTTTTTCGGGGAGAAGTATGGGGATAAGGTGCGCGTTGTTGAGATTGACCCGAAATTCTCGGTTGAGCTGTGCGGCGGAACGCATGTGAAGAATACCAAAGAAATCGGCTTGTTTAAGATTATCTCCGAGGGGAGCGTGGCAAGCGGTGTGCGACGTATCGAGGCGGTTACGGGTGAGGGATTACAAAATTATATTCAACAACAGATTGAGAAGGTGGGACAGCTCGATGAGCAGATTGCGAAGTTGATTGAGGAAAAGGAGGAATTGGAGAAGCAGTTGGGAGTTAATGGTAAGAGTGATGTTGGTAGGGGGAAAGTTGATAGGGGCGAGGTGACCTCGCCCCTACAGGAATCGTTGGGTGATATTTCTATTACGATAGGAAATATAACTTCTAAAGAAATTTCCAATGTTGAAAATGCAATACAACAGAGGGAGCAGACAATTGAGCAGGTTACTAAGTCAACGCATGATTTGAAGAAAGAACTAAGCAAGAGCCGGCTGAAAGAAGCCTCGTCGGGAATTGATTCGCTTATCGCGAATGCTTCGGAGGTTAATGGTTTCAAAGTTGTTGCTTCTAAAGTAGAAGTCGCGGATGGTGATGAATTGAAGAATCTTGGTGACACGCTCCG
>SCUC01000390.1 GCA_004322375.1 Bacteroidota bacterium | reverse complement strand
ATAAACGAGCCGCCGCCAGGCAGCTCGTTTATTAATGCCCAAAAGACTCCCAGCTGGCTAACTGCTTCGACGAATTCCTTAAAATCAACAGGCTTAACAACATACGCGTTGACACCAAGCTGATAGCTTTTCACCAGGTCACGTTCTTCGCGCGAAGAAGTAAGAATAACGATGGGAATCATTTTTAATTCTTGATGTTCTTTGAGCGTTTGCAACACCTGAAGTCCGTCAACTTTAGGCATTTTTAAATCAAGCAGCATCACTGCCGGGTTTCCCTTCGAACGCATTGCGTATTTTCCGCGGTAGAAGAGATAGTCAAGAGCTTCTGCACCGTCGTTGACAACAACGACGTCGTTCGCGAGGTTATGTTCACCGAGTGCCGCCAGCGTCAGTTCTACGTCTCTTGGATTATCTTCTACCAGGAGGATGCTTTTCAGTGAGTTCATGAGTTATCCTTTCTTCTCTTTTGGTAATGAAAAATAAATCGTCGCGCCGTTCTTCGGCTCACCCTTAGCCCAAGTTCGCCCATTATGCCTGTTGATGATGCGTCGAACATTGGCAAGACCTATGCCTGTACCTTCAAATTCATCTGCGCGGTGAAGCCGTTGGAAAACGCCGAAGAGCTTATCGCTGTATTGCATATCGAATCCCACGCCATTGTCTTTCACATATAGAATGTGTTCATCCTGATTTGGGCTACATCCTATAGTAATTTCTGCGCGTTGCTCATTTCTAGTGAATTTAATGGCATTGGCTATTAAATTTTGATAGACAAGACGAATCATCGAAGGATCAGCTTCAACGATAGGTAATTGCTCGACGTTCCAGTGAATGATTCGTTCCTGTATCTCATGGTTCAAGCTTGCGATTGTGTCGTTCACGATAATGTTGAGATTCACTTTGGATGCGCGCATTTCAACTCTTCCCATCCGCGAGAACACTAACAATTCGTCAATAAGGGCTCCCATTTCTTTCGCTGAAGTAGAGATGATGTTAAGGTATCGCTTTCCCTTTTCATCTATAAGCTCAGCAGTGTGTTTCAGCAATAGCTCTGAAAACCCGTCAATATGACGGAGGGGAGCGCGAAGGTCGTGTGAGACGGAATAACTGAAGGCTTCAAGTTCCTTGTTTGCCGTTTCAAGCTGAGCGGTTCGTTCTTTTACTAAATCTTCTAGGTGTTCTCGATACTCTTTAAGCTTTTCGTTCAGTTCCTGCTCCTTGGTGATATCCACCGTGAGTACGAAAATCCCCTCAGGGACAGGTTCGATGTTGAGGTGAAACCAGCGTTTCGAGCCGTCAGGGTAGATGAATTCATTATCTACCACACAGGGAATACGCTCTTCCATGCATCGCTTGAGCCGGGAGAATATTTCTGTACTTTCTATACCGGGATAAGATTCCATCATGGTCGAGCCGAGCAATTCCTCTTTGGACTTGTGTGAATGCTCTACTGCAACGTCGTTGAGATATAAATACTCCCAATGAAAGCCGATAATTTGACAACCTTCGAGCAAATGGTCAAGAGTTGTTTTGAATCGTTTTTCAGCGAGACGCTGGGCTTCTTCAGATTGCTTCCGTTCGGTTATTTCTTGTGACAGCGTTTCGTAGGCTCGTTTAAGGCTTAATTCTCTTAGCTGAATTTGGATGAGCATTTCGTTAAACGTCTCTGCAAGAGTTCCGAGCTCGTCATTCGATTTCTTCTCAGCGCGTATTGAATAATCTTTGTTTTCTGAGACATGACGCGCCACTTGTGCCAATTCTAGAATTGGGTCCGAAATGCGTCGCTGCATACGTGAAGATATAAATGCCGTAGCTGAAAAGGATAAAAACAAAACAAGAGCTACGATGATGCCATAGGAACCAAGTTTCGATTGTAATCCCTCCAAATTTGATTCAAGGATAACCGTGCCGATTCTCGCGTTATTAAGTTTTACCGGCATGGATACCCTTAAACGATCAAGTGCAAAGTTAAACCCGTCGCTTGGTGGTAAAGATGGAGGAGAGTCTATTGCCGGTTCCCGGACGAACGAGGCAAAGAGTTTCTCGTCGTTGGTATAAATTGCACCTGTGAGAATTCGCGGCGACATCGAGAGTGAAGATAATATTTCTGTTGCATCCTCATTGTTGTTAAATGCTAGGGCTGCGGTGCTTGTCGCTCCGATAATTTCCGATTTTGACATCAAGTCATCAACAAGCCGCTGGCGATAGGTTAGCATTTCGTAGGCGGCAAAGCCTGCGCACGTTAACAGAATCGAAATAGAGCTCACAGCAAGGATAACGATGTTAAGCTTGCGTTGAATACGACTATCACGAAATCGCGTCATTCTCGTTCACTTTCACGGCTCTTTGTTGAGACTACCTTTGCAAGTCGTAATAATTTAGAACTAACCTGTAACCCCGCGTCGTGAACGGCATCAACGTTGATTTCAAAACGAAGCTTGTTGTCTTCAATAAAAAAGTTGATGCAGCCACCTCGTTCTGCAAACCCTTCAATCTCGCTTATCGTCAATAGATTTTTGTTCTTGAAGTTGGAAAACAGGACATCTAATTGAGCTCGTTCTGATTTCGGAATGAACACAAGATGACAATTCTTGATTTTTTCAATGTTGTTCATTCGTTGGATTTGAATAGTTCTACCGTTAATGGTTTCATGCTCGAGTGTCTGTTCCAGCGTCCCCCGGAAGGGGTCGTCACCAAGAATCCCAATGATGATTGGCGATTTCGAAGTCTGAAATGCCTCGGGAGACCATTCAATGAATTGCAAGAAATTAAAAAGATAAACCGCCTTAAACTTGTATTCTGATTTTGCGTCTATGTTCCCTTCAATACCGTGGTTCGCGAATAGAATTCCGATAATGAATGGTAAGAGCAGAACAAGCATACCTATTCCTCTTCCGGAAAAGAGGCGTGCTATGGTGGAACAGCTGCAAGAATGCTTGATGTTCATTTAGTAGCTCACCATAAATTTTCCATACACGCTGCGGGGTATCTGACCCCCGGTCGAGCTGTAGCGGTATTCTAAATGTTCATTATGCAACAGGTTTTGTCCCACAATTGAAGCGGAAAGGTGCTCTGTAAAAGAATACCCGAGCCTGAGCGTGAGCTCCGCATACGCCGGGGCTTGAGCCGTTCGTAACGGAAGCTCATCCACAAATCTGAACGAGGCGTCGAACTCGATTCCAGCGGGTAAGTCCATTTGTGATTGCAAGTGAAATCGGAACGGAGCGTCATTTCCTTCTGCGTTGCCGTTGTTCAGGTCTGCGCTCCGATATTTCAATCGTATTTGCCTGTTCAAGTACGAAAGTCCCGGCTTCAAACGCCACCAATTTGTAGCCTGGTAGTTGACGAAAAGCTCCAACCCGGAGGTGACTCCTTCAAGCCCGTTACTGATAGTATAGGGGAGCGGCGGCTCGACGCTTCGTAAATCGTCATAGATATTATAAAACATTGCGAGCTCGATGAACAGGTTAGAAACGGGATGAACGCGATAGCCAACCTCATACGCGATAACTTTTTCTGAGACGAAGTTTGGACCTCCGCTTAATAAATAGGGCGGGGTCGAAGGAGCGTATAAATCTCTATCTACACGTGAAGGCGTGCGAAGAGCCCTTGTTACAGATGCCCAGGC
>SCUC01000389.1 GCA_004322375.1 Bacteroidota bacterium | reverse complement strand
ATTCAATGAAGCGATGAGAAGCGGTGAACTCGAGGAAATGATTCTTGAGCAAGGGCTGCAAAATTTGAAGATAGAACTGAATCTCTAATGCAGCTTCTTGGAACGAAAATAGAGAAGGGTTTATTCCAGCTATACGTTGCCAGGATAAACAACACCTTTCAGGAATTTGAGAATGAGCTTCGTCTGTATCTGATTGAGCAACGTCTAAGCGGTAAGTCTGATGCTACTATTTTGAGTGAGCTTGTAGAAAGTCAGAATAACGGCAGGGGTATTTTCAAAGACCTCGCAGGAGCTATTGAGAAACGTGTTGATGGAACCGGATTCAAGTTGTTTCAACATGCTTCAAATAACTTTGCCGATACGAGAACGAAATATGTCTGGCAGCTTGACCCATCTGCCGAACACTGTGATAGTTGCCTCTATCAGGCTTCACGGGGTGAACTTGGAATCAATGAGTTCCCAATTCCGGGTTCTCAAGAAACACATGGCGAAACGAATTGCAACGAGTATTGTAAGTGTACACTTGTGAAGGCAGTGGGATGAATTACGCGGTTGTTCCGGTACATGATTCAAAAGAACATGAGGAATATAGTTCTATGTGTGAATGTGAGCCAAAAATTGAGCACGTAGATGGAAATATGATTTTTATTCATAATGCCTTTGATGGAAGATTAGCCGTTGAGTGGGCTGAGGATATTTTGAGAGAGAAAAATGCTTAAAAACTTTCTCGTAGATAACGACCTGAAGAAATACTATCCGAATATCGCTAATCAGCTATGGAGTGCGCAAGCTGATTACTCTACTCAGATAAGCAAAGCGTTTTCGATTCTGTTAAATGAATTGCAGCATCGCGGAATAAATCCCCGTCTCTGTATGGTCCCGCTTGACCTGAAGCGTGAGGACGATACTGCTGCTAATGCAGGGCTTGTCTCAGTAACTGAGACAGCGACCACGACAGGCGATCCGTTTGAAGGCGGCAATCAATTACGCTTGGTTGTGAATATCACTGCAATAACCGGTACATGGTCATGGAAGCTGCAAGGATGCAATCTCGTTGATGAACCTGCAAGTGATTCGTCTGAATGGAAAGACGTAACAAGCGCGGCAATCAGTAATAAGACGGCAGCAGCCGAACATTCCGTTGTGTTCACGGAAATGTTTCGCTGGTATCGCTTGGTTACGACAGAGAATGCAGCAGGAAGCGTAACATACACAGCATGTCTGTATGAGACGGTATTTGATGATGTGATTGCTTACGGCACTTTTGTTCTCATCTTCACTGATTTCATGCTCGAAGTCAATGACATTTGGGATATGCGAAGGCAGTTTGCTCAAAATGCGTATTCTGCCGCTTTGGAGAGCATAAAATTTGGATACGATGCTGATGATGATGGAGTTCCAGATTTGACTGAGCAGGAAGAAACGGCAACGATAAGGCTTGTACGCTAATGCCGACAGATTTAGTTTGGAAAACCGTTTATACGAATTTCAAAACGTTGCTTGGCACAACGCTAACCACCTTAACGTACAACACGCTCAAAGAGAATGAGCAGGTTGAGTTAGACCGGTTGCCGGCATCGTCAGTATTCAATGGGGGGTATTCGATTCAGCTTGGTTCAATTCGGAATGTATCTCTCAAGGTAAATTCGATTCTTGACTACGAGCTTGAGGTGTTAGTTCAAATGTGCTTTGAACTTAACAAGAACGCAGGACGGACAAGCTACAATAACGCCATCAATGATGTTGAAACAATGATTAAGAAGCGTCTCACAACGTCCACGTATGAAGGAACGCTTCTCACGGTGAACTTGCAGGGAGGACGGCGACCGCAGTACGTTCACTCAAACACATTTGTAATTTTTGAAGTCCCGTTTATTGTAACGGGGCGAATAACAACTTAACGAAAGGTAACACTATGCCTGATACTCTCCCAACAAAAGACGTCCCGTTTGTTATTCAAACGGTTCGCGACCCGAAAACGGGTAAGCTCGTAACGAGCGCTAATGAATTTCAGAAGGCTGATGAATCAAAGCCTGATGAACAATCTGAAAAGAAAGGAAAGTAAGCCATGCCTAAACTTAAAGAGAAAACCGTCCTCGCAATCGCTACGGAAACCACACAAGGCACTGCCGTTGATGCGAGCGCGACAGCAACAAATTTTCTTCTTGCGGAAGATATAAAAGTAAAAATCTCCGCCGATAAAAATATGCGCAATGCGAAGCGTGCAACGCTTGACCAGCTTGCCCATGTAATCGGTAAACGCTGGATAGAGATAACGTTCAAAACAGAAGTGAAAGCAAGCGGTACGGCAGGAACGCCTTATGCGCCGTTAGGCGCGGCATTACAAGCCTGTGGGTTCACGGAAACGCCGACTGCCTCAACGAATGTTATTTATGCGCCCACTTCAGTCGCCGCATCGGCAAACTTCTACGGACCCGGGAAGTCATGCACGATTCATACATTCTACGACAGCATCAAATTAGTAATAGCAGGCTGTGTCGGAAACATGAAGTTAAGCGGCGAGGGTGGTAAAATTTGTTATTACGAATTTACGTTTCGGGGATTGTATGCAGCCCCCGCAGATGCAAGTCCGGGAACGCAAACCCCTATCGCAGCACTCCCGCCTGTATTACAATCGGCAACATTCACAGTACATAGTTTTGCTGCGATTATTTCAAAGTTTGAAATTGATTGTGCAAATGTAATTGCAGAACGTCCATCAATCAACAGCGCCGGCAGCATTCTTGGATTCATGCTGACAGGACGTAATCCTGTCGGTTCGATTGACCCGGAAATGGAAACGCTCTCAACGCATGACTTCGTTGCGCGCATGATTGCCGGAACAGAAGGTGCAATGTCGCTTGCAATCGGTGCAACTGCGGGAAACATCACGACATTAACGCTTCCCAAGTCTCAGTATGTTGAAGCTGACCCCGGCGACCGGGACGGGATTCTCACATTTCAAGTCCCGCTCAAATTCAATCAATCAAGCGGCGACGATTGGCTGACGATTACTCAGACGTAAGCGCCATTTTGTTGACCTCAGCAAAATGGTAGAGAAGGGGAAACTGACAATCCCCTTCTCTTAATTATTCATTACTAATATTACTAATTACAATTTATGATATACGCTTTAGACGTTGACGAAACCAGACCCTACTCACTTGTGTGCGATACGAGCGAACCGAAAACATTATTCATACTTGGCATTATTGACGGTGTTCTTTTATCCGCCATCGAAGATTCGCAAACTCAATTTGCAGTGAGCAATGGAAGTGGTTCCGCCGCGCCCGACATTTCCGTCAATCTTCACGGCAAAAATGTTCAGATTGTGAAGTTCGGTTTGAGAGGATGGGAGAATTTGAAAGACAAAAAAGGTAATGATGTGCAATTCAAAAGCCAAACACTTTACGTGCCAAAAGTTGGTACACGCGCATCGGTTCACGATGATTCTATGAAACGTTTGAGCAAGGAAGTTATTTCAGAACTTGCAGCAGAAATTCTGAAAGCAAGCGAGTTCACGAAAGCCGAAGAAAAAAACTAACGCTTGCCCTGCATGTATGGTTTAATCCTAGGCTCGTGCAGGGCAAGAAGATTCTCGAAGACCCCGAAACACGCGAACTGATAACAAAAGAACAGCTTCTTAGCGCATACGCAGAATATGAACAATTATTGCATGTTCTGTATGACCTTGATTCCGGGCTTGTTACTTTGACATTAACCGATTACAAGAGATTGCCTCACTTCATTGTGAAGGCTCTCCGTTTATACCATACAATCAAATCCGATTACCAGAAACCATGACCAATAAAGAGTTAGAATTCATCCTTAAAATGCGGGACGAGGCAACAAAGAAATGGAATGAATTCAAAGGTAATGTTGAAGGTGGACTTGGAAGGATAAAATCCACACTTGCGCCATTTCAAGGACTGATTGCAAGCGCATTCTCTGTCTATGCCGTGAAGAACTTTATTCAAGCATCGAATGAAGCGGAGCGTTCACAGGCGCGGTTACAGCAGGCATTACGGAATGCAGGAATATCGGGCAATGCAACTCGTGATGAAATGCTTCGATATTCTGAAGTCTTACAGAAGGTAACTATTTACGATGATGATGTGATTACCGATGTGCAGACGATGTTGACGGCAATGACTAATTTATCCGGTAGAGCGGTTCAGCCGCTTACCAAGACAGTCCTAGACCTTGCATCGGGGCTTAATATGGATGCTGAGAGCGCGGCTCAGCTTGTCGCTAAATCAATAGAGGGGCAGGACGCGTTAGGACGGTACGGAATTTCGTTGAAGGATGTTCATTCTAAATCAGAGGCAGTTTCTGTTATCATTTCCGAAGTGGCAAAGAAATTCGGCGGGTTCGCTGAGAACGAAGCCACGACAACTGCCGGGAAAATAAAACAGCTTCAGGTGGAACTTGGAAACTTGCAAGAGAAAATCGGAGACCTTCTCAAATCGGTTGCCCCTGCTGTCCTTCCGGTGTTGAAAGTCTTGATTCAAGGCTTCGACATGGCTCTGAAAGGCATCGCTGTCATGGTTGCCGCGAGTGCTAAGACTATGTTCTCGATTGTTTCGTTCATCGCTCCCGTGATTGATGCTGTTATCGGTGTGAATATAAAGGCACTTGCTGAGTATGCTAAGAAAATGGCTGATGCTGAACTTGACAGACGAATAAACGACATCACGGAAGCCTCGAAGAAAGCAAGTAAGGGGCTTGACGGTTTGGGAAAAAAGATTGGGGATATATCTGCGTCCTCTAACTCATTGGCTGGTTTGCGCGAGCAAGTTGAGAAAGCAAACAAAGCAGTGAATGATGCTGTTATCGGTAGCAAGGATTGGTTTGATAAAACTGAAAAGCTGATAGTTGCTCAGAATAAATTAGCCGATGCGGAACAGCGATTGAAGAACATTATGAGTCCTCCTGCGCTTGCAGCCCTTGACAAAATTGTTGATGTGTTGCCCGCGAAAATCGAAAAAGTAGGAACAGCCCTACTCTTGTTGCCTTCACTCAAGCCGGTAACGATGCCGGCAATTGCTCAGGAGGAAGCGATTGAAAAATTTCAATCCGATTACAAAACAAAAGTATTGCCGTATTTGAATCAGGTTCAGAAAGGCTTCTATCTCATTGGCATGGCAGCCGATAACGCGGCAACGCGTGAAATCAACGCAGTGAACCGCGCAAGGAACGCGTATCTGAAAGCGAGCAATCAAAAGCGAGAGGCAGAGCTTGAGCGTATTGACCAGGCACTACAAAACGAGAATCTTACTGAAGAACAGCGCGCGGTATTGAGAGACCAGCGAGCCGCAGTCGAGAAGAAATACGCGAGTGAGCAAGCTGCCATGGAAGAAAAATTCAATCAGCAAAAACTTGAAGCGGAGAAAAAAGCGTTCAGAGCGCACAAGGCAAGCGCAATCGTTCAAAGCATTGTTGACACGGCAAGCGCAGTAGTCGAGGCTCTGCCCAATATTCCGCTCTCAATAATTGTCGGTTCGCTTGGCGCTATTCAAACCGGTTTGATTGCTTCGCAGCCAGAGCCGGAATTCCATCAAGGCACAGGTGGTCCGGTGTACTTCGATGCGCCTCCATCGAAGGAATTCCCGCTCCGTGTTCGCGGCGGCGAAACATTTGAAGTGAAAACAGAAGCCCAGCAAGCCGCCGCCTCCGGTTCATTCATGCTCGTCATCAATATGAATGGTCCCGTCTCCACGCCGGAAGCGTTCAAGAAAATTGTTCAGGACGGAATGAGGCAGATGGGTATTACCGATGTGAATCAATACTTCAAGAACAATCGCGCCAAGGTAACGCTCCAATGAGAGTGACA
The DNA here is from genome assembly GCA_004322375.1 of Bacteroidota bacterium. GTDB lineage: Bacteria > Bacteroidota > Ignavibacteria > UBA10030 > SZUA-254 > FW602-bin19. The sequence goes on along the minus strand of SCUC01000389.1, from coordinate 14,857 downwards.
GCCTCAGCCCTGTTTAATTCAATAGCCCTTGGTGGAAGCAAGCGAATTCAATTCACCGTGAAAGTGAAAGAAGTCTCAAGTTATTCCGATGCTCTTGATTCAGGCACATGGACGGACGTAACGCATTTGATAAACTTGGCATCGTTCCCCTCTATTCAGCACAGCATCGAGTACGAGATTGGACAATTTTTGTCCAGCCGCGTCTCTCTTGAGAGCGATGGGATTCAATCTTGGAAAACAAGATTGAACGTTACGCATCAATTCACTCTTGACGTGGATGAGCTTGATGATGTTACAGTAGTATTAGGTTGAGCGAAGCGAAATCCCGCAACGGCGGGAATAAACTATATAAGGATAATTTTTATGTTCGATTTCAAAACACAAAAGCAAATCGTAAAGTGGTTCATTCTATTTCTTCTCATGTTTGGATTTCTGATTCTCTCAATTGAGATCTGCGAATCGCAAACGCGCACAACGAATTTCAGCGCGCCGCTTTACAACACGGGGCAGGTATTGACAGCAGGCAGCAAAACTGATACTTCAACCACGAATGTTGGATTAAATTCGGTTGCGCTCAGGTTCGACAAATATCTCGGACTTGCAGCAATGCGACATCTGAATCATACCATTACGGGAAGATGGACGTTTTCAGATTATTTACAATTTACCGATACAACAATATTTACAGGCGGATTAAATCAATTAACAGGACAAACAAAATTATTTTCTGGAACAAATGTTATTCCACTGACAGTAAGAAAAAACGATGCTGGAAACGCAGATATAATTTATGTGATGGACTTTTCGGCTAATCCTGTTTTCTACATAAACTCAACAGGTCAAACGTATGGGACAGATTTTTTTGCGTCAACATTTAATTCTACAACTGCCGATGTTGCCGATGCTGGTGTTTTCCGACTTGCAAACAATGAATCAATAGCATGGGAAGCAAGTCCAGCAGGAACGGACGTAACGCTAACAACAAATAGCTCGGAAGTCCTAACTTCATCATCCCCAATCTCAGCGACAACGGGGTTTCAAATAGCAGGTGCAGCTACAACGGGAACAATTTTGCGCGGAAACGGTACAAATTATCTTGCTTCCACTTCTACCTACCCCGATGGAGCAACGCAGGGAAACATCATGTATGCGAGTGCTACAAATACATGGAGCGGGTTAGGCAACGGTACAAGTGGGCAGATATTACAACAAGGCGGCTCAGTTCCGGGATGGACGACAGCAACCTATCCGTCAACGGCGGGTACGGATAATAACTTCTTGCGGTCAAACGGAACGAACTTTGTAAGCGAAGCCATAAATGATTCATTGATTGATAAGGCTTGTTCTTGGACTAATATTAGCGCGGTAACTGCTGCCGATAGTCTTACGTTTTGGATTCCTACACTTAATGGCTACACGCTACGCTCTATTGTTGCAGTAAGAACGGGGGGTACATCGGCAAGCATAAACGTTGTACGCGATAGCGCGGGAACACGGGTTGATTTATTGACCGCGAATTATGCAACCACAACAAGTGTAGCCTCTGCAGGGACTGTTCAGAATACAACGATCCGAGAAAACTTCAAGATACAAGGCGTTATCCGTGCCATTGCAGGAACAGTAACAGAAATTTTTGTTCAATGCTCATTTGTGAAAGCGATAAACTAATGAAACGAAATTATCTCATATCGCTCTTAGCCTTACTGCTATTCGTTTTCGCAAGCGAGGGCCCCAATAGCGGAAGTACGTTCATTAGCGATGGAAGTAATGGCATGACAGATGAATGGCTAACTCCAACACGCGCAGTGTCGAGCAATGATTCGTGGGCAACCTGCTCGCAAACGGGAGGTGAGACACAATATCTTAACGCTCAGGGATTTGGCTTCACTTCCGTAACGGGAACGGTTGACGGAATTCTTGTCGAGATTGAAGAACGTGCAGTAACGGGAGGGGCTTATGAGCAAACAATAAAAGTGGTTAAAGGGGGTACAATACAGGGAACAAACAAATCAACCGGAGCGAATCTTCCGGTAACTGATACGTATGTAAGTTACGGGGGAGCGGCAGATTTGTGGGGTTTAAGCTGGACAGCAGCAGATATTACAGCGGCTGATTTTGGATGCGTTATCTCAACGAATTCAGCGGGAGTTGCTTCTACGCGAATAGACCACATCCGTATTACTGTTACCTACACCGCCGCCGCGTCGGGAACAAAGCGCAGAGTATTCGGAGAGATACGAGATGCAAATGGCAACGGTGGTGTAACGCTGATTAACGAATACGATTACCGCGTATCTGCCAAAGGCGGATGGAAGTTTGCAAGATTTTAAATGCCCGAAACAGAACTCAAAATAGAAATGCAGATTGAGGGAGCGGATGATGTTCTTACCGTTTTCTCAGGATTTGTTGACCTGAAGGGAGCAGAGTTTAACGAGCGAACCGACAACGTCAAGTTCGATGTCTATTCATACGATGATCTTGCCTCACGCATCCCTGCTGAATTGATTACCACACAATACATTAACGGCGATATTGACGGAAGCGGAACGGACGGACTTGTGTTGCCGGAAATTCCTTACCTCTACATGAAGGATGCGAACATCGCAAGCTACGTGTTGCAGCCCGGACTTCATACAATCACGTATGATTACAATGGCGGAACGCGCAGAGCAAAGCTCGATGATGGGGCATGGGTGAACTTGAGTGCAGGAAACAATACGCTCGGCAATGGAGAAACAACGGCAGAAGATACCCAGCGCGTGCAGGTCTATGTTGGAACATTGGCGAATCTTCCTTCCGATGCAACGGAACTCTTAAGCGAGATAGTGGTTGCAACGGCAGGCACAACATTGCCGCGTCATTGGTATCGAAATATTCACGCGAAGCGGCTGCTCACACTTCTCTACGCTGAGTGTGGAATAACGAACATCACATTTGATACGTTGGAGATGCAAACGTTTGATAATCTCCCACGTGTTCTATTTCTTGACACGCCCCCAGGAGATGAAGGGGTAACGAGCTTAGCCTCAGCTCTTGCATCCGATGGAACGGATTTATTCGTTGCAGTCGGTTCGCACATTTACAAGCGCGACATGGATACGGGAGTATATAGTTACCTTGCCAAGAATCCCTCTGCCGGAACGATTAGCCGGTTAATGTACAATGCCCGCAACAATCACCTCTGGATTTACTACGCTTCCGGTGGGAATGATTTGGGTAAGGTCAGAAGATTGAATCTTGCCGATAACACATTCACAGCGGAAGTTGATTTAGTTCCCGGGGTGAATGACCGGTCATGGGTGTATGCTATTGAGATACTCGATTACAATTACACCGGCAGCAGCTACAAGTATGGGTTGGTCTATGAACGTTCTCACGCTGTAACTCCCTCAAGTGGCACGCTGCGCTTCATTGACGGCAGCAGCTTGACCGATACGGACATGGCGCAAACTGCGGGAACGATTGTCAATCATTTTGTTTCAATCAATAATTCAAGCGGCGCGATATTTTTCAAAACAACATCACCTGTTACGGATTACGGGATTGGAAAATTCACAATAAGCGCGGCAGGCGCGTTTGTCGAAGTCGGTGAAATCGTGAACGGGCTTCCTCTCTATGACCGCGCCGCTATGACTTCTGCAGAGTTGATTTATTATTTCGACCCCACCAATGACCTTGTCGCTTCTCATCCTGTAGCAAGCGCAACGTCAACGAATCATCAAACAGGCATCACGCTTGTTGATGCAATAATGATTCATGGAAGCAATTGTTATTTTGCGTTCGGAGATTTGATTTATGAGATTGCCGGAACGGCAGCAGCTTCACAAATCGGAGATGGAGGCGAACCCGGCGTATTCCAGCTTGCCTGGACTGACCGTTTGCACGGGCTTCATACCGATGGGATGCTCTATCAGGTTTCCAATTCTCTCGTATTCGTTGTAGCCGATGCAACGCTCGGCGGGATGAGCGTCCGGGATGTTATCACGAAAACGCTTAACGCGTTTCTTCTGGTTGGAATTATTTCCTCAACAAAAAAAGCATTCGTCTATCGGAGAGGAGATAATTCCGGCACGCCCCAAACAACGGGCAACACGCTTGCTGTAACGCTCGGAGAGGCAAGCGAGCTTATCGAGGTAAACAAACACATCCCCAAAGCCGATTTAATCCGGGTAACAAACGGAACAAAAACCGTAACGTTCGATGGCACGACATATAACACGGACGTTCTCAGCGATAAGCACGTTGTGGAAATCAATAACGAATTTATCCCGGACGCTATTGTGAAAGACATTGCATATTACGCATATCAGTTTTTTGGTCAGGAGAGAAATTTGTACAAAATCTCTCTCGGCTGTATTCCGTTGTTTCAGTACGAACCGTTCGATAACTGCTCAGTTACGTTCACGGGAAGGATTCAAAAAACAGCATCGGGACCAATCTACTCAACTGAGCTTCAGCCCGACGGCACAATGAACATTGAGGTATTACTCTAAAATGGCAAACCCTAAATTCTACTTTCAAGATTTGACTGATGTTGTGTTCACATCAAGCGTAGGTGATGATGCTTCATATCCGGCGACTAACTTGAATGACTACCTAACCGCTCCGTATTGGAAAAGTGCGAACAACAACGCTTCACAATATTTGAGCATTGACTTCGGAGCGACAGGAAGCGGACGAAAATCAATCTGCTTGTCAAATCACAATCTCAACGGCATCATGTCGAGTGGAACGATTAAGCTCCAAGCCAGCAGTTCCTCAGACTTCACGACCGGTGTTGACGATGTTGACGCTGATTTAGTAGTTAATTCCGACCCATTCATTCAGGAATTCACAGAAAACACAAAACGATATTGGAGAATTTTGTTCAATGGAAATCTCAGCGCAATCCCGTACATCGGCAATTTGTTTATTGGCAACATACTTGATTTTGGTTATGGGTATGAATTCCCATACAGGGCAGCAGACAAGGCTTACGAAACAACGGAGCGAACATCTCTGGACGGCACGCTTCGAGCTACGCAACCTTACGCCGGCAGAATCGAATTTGAATTAAACTGGAAGCTGTTGAACGATACGTTCAAAACGAATTGGCAAGCCTTTCATGCAGTAGTACGAGGTAGGCTGCGACCGTTCTATTTCGTTGACGTTGACGGCACTTCGATTTACTACGTAAAACTTTCAGACGACAGAAATCCGCTCGATACAATCGCGTATCAATTAAACAATACGGCAAAAATAAAACTCAAAACACTTGGAGTAAGCTAATGAAAATGAATGTTCTAATAATTGAAGACAACGCAGTAATGTCGGAGCTCATTCGGGAAGGTCTTACTATTGCAAACGGGTTTAGTTTTGATTCATCGGAAACATTGTCTAGCGGATTATTCAAAGCCACGCGGCATGAATATGATATTGTATTGCTCGATTTGAATCTTCCCGATTCAAAAGGAGTTGATACGTTGGTTCGATTCAGAAAGGCAACGGGCAACTCTATCCCCGTAATTGTCGTAACGGGTGAGGAAGATTTGAAAACGCTAATAAGCGTACAACGGAAGGGTGCGTCAGATGTATTTACGAAAACAAAACTGCGGTGGGATGAACTCTCAAAATCATTACATGATGTTGTAAGAATCCATCGCTCGCCAAAGATTTTCAGAGAAGCAAAAACGCAATTAAATGAAGCATTTACAACACTTAGAATGGGGGTAGTGCATGGATGATGCAATGTTCAGTGTAAAAGATGTAATAGAAATCCTGTTGGTTCTCGGCGCCATAGTTGCAGCATGGATAGCATTAGTCCGGCGCATTGACGCGAAAGTATCTAAGAAAGATTTTGAAGAAAAGTGTAAAGAGCTTGAATCAAAAATCTCAGCCCCTATTGAAACAATGGAAAATGAAATTATATCGCAAGGGAAATCCTTTGCAGAAATGCGAATCATATTTCGGTTAATCCTTGAAAAACTTGGAATTGACAGTAAAATTTTAGAGAACAATAATTAAGAAGAAACTACTATGAATCAAAATCGAAAACTTAAAGCCTTTTACGTAACGATAGTAAGCTGTCTGCTTATTGTCGCCGTTGCCATCGTCAAAGGAGTCTCTCTCACCGGAGATAATATTGTTGCAATTGTAACTATCCTCGCGGCAGTCGGCGGCGGATTCTTCGGAGCCAACTTCGGAGAGCACTACGCGAAAAGCAAGACACCCGGCGCATCACAAACAACGTCATCCTGAGCGGAGGCGAAGGATGAAAGAAATTCTCAAAACAATTGAGCTCGAAGGCGGCTACGTCAATAATCCGAATGACCCCGGAGGTGAGACAAAGTTCGGCATCAGCAAACGATGGAATCCAACAGTTGATGTCAAGAACCTGACTAAGGAGCAAGCGATTGAAATATACAGAGTAAAGTATTGGAATCCGCTCAAGCTCGATACGTACACCTGTATTCAATTCCGGTGGAAGCTCTTTGACATTGCTGTAAATCTCGGAGCTGATGATGCCGTTGCCTTCCTAAAAAAAATAAAGAATAAAGACACTGTTAAGGGTGTAAAGGAATTGATGAAATTGCAAGTAACAAAGCACGTAAGAGTTTGTCAGAAAGACGCAAAACAAATAATTTTTCTCATGGGAAAAATGAACCGCGCCCTTGAGGATGGAGAAGATTTAGTACAACCTAAAACGTGAAACTTGAACTATGAAACAATCCTTGAAATACATCGCGATCATCCTGGTTTGCGGAATTGTCCTCGTAATAATTTCACAAGTGAAATCCTTCTTTGACAAGCCCACGCCTTTTGAAGGCACATCTCAATCATTCACCGTCAAGCCACAAGATGAACGCTTCACTGAGACAGAGTACCGGGAACACACCGTCTCATCCAATCCTTTCAGCGACAAAACGCTCAAGGGAAAGTTGCCGCGCGGCATAACCGAAAACGATGTCGAGCAAACGGTTGACGTTATCTATAAATTCGGTGATGAGTTTGATACGTTGGAATTTATCGAGACAAAAGACGGGCAGGTGTTTATTAAAAAAGATTCAGCAATAAAATTTGTGAGCGTAACAAAGTTTGAGCCGCCCGTCTTTTCGTTTTGCATGAAGTACGGAATCGGCGTTACCGCCGGGCTGAGGAATGGATTGCACCTCTCACCCTCCGCGAGCCTTGCGCTTGCAGAGTGGAACATCGCGCGTTTGAATTTCCACGCTCCTATCATCACTGCCGACCTTGACGGCATCGGAGCCGGAGCGCAGATGCAACTCTACCACGACTTCTCTTTTGGTACCATTTACACATGGGGATGGTCCGGCGAGCGTGAACTGAAGGCAAGCTTGAATTTTATGTTTTGAAATTTCGAGCGTATATCGTTTTTAAGCCATTTTCATACCTCGCAATATGCCTCAAATTAAGCGATTCCAGAGACCCCCTTACCAACATACCCCCAATAAGCATTTAGAGAGCCGAAAGTGACCAAAAACCTTGAATATAGATTGTATTCTTCAATTTTTACTATCTGTAAAAACATATAAAATATAAAGAGAAACGAGCCTATAAACGAAATTTGAGCGAAATTTGTCTTACTACAAACAACATGCCAGAAAAATTGATACTGAGAAAGACCTTCAGAGGGAAAGTGTTGGGATTCTCCGGCAGTGTGGTTTTGCTGTTTGCATTACGAGCAATGGTAAAAAGACATCGAACTCTAAGGGTACGCCTGATACATTTGTGTTTATTCCGGGAAGGAAACGTTGGTTTGCTCTAGAGTTTAAGACTGAAGAAGGTGAACTCAGTAAAGAACAGCAGATGCTGTTTGATATGGGAGCAACTGTAGTCATTCGATCCGTTGAAGATACGCATCAATTCATAAAATCATTCGCCTAATAACAAAAAGCGATTGGTTTAACATCTGTAAATACAGATAATATTAGCCTACCAAAAAAAATAAACTGTTACGCCTTACATAACAATAGTTTAGGATGCCATGTAATTTGACATATATCCGATAAACGTATATATTATCTCTGTGATTACAGATTATCTAATTTTATTTAAGGGCAAACAAAATGAAACAAACTAAGCGCACAGAAAAATATTTCAGTTCTATTAAAAAAGTGGAATTGATTTTTGAAGAGTTAGGAACTTCGTTCCATTGCTTGAACGAATTTGCTATCGGCTCTTCCACCATTTGTTTTTATCAGTTAAACGGAAAACTTGGTGAGCGGATTATTGACGGTAGTATAATTCTTGTTCAAATATATCATGCAGACGGTTCTACATTTATTTTTTATTCAGACAGGCAAAATACATGGGATGGAACCAAGGCACAGCTTAAGACCTACCTTGAAAGCGAGGTTAAATAATGCAACTCACTACTTCGGATATGTTCATCACAGGCAGGGTAATACAGCAAACAGATAAAGCTATGTTAATTACTACTTCAACAGACCATGGAAGTAAGGTTACTACATGGTTACCAAAATCTCACAGCAAGGAAGTAATCAACAAAGGCATTTTAGCAACTTCATTTATCGTGAATCAAAAAGCGAATAATGAAAAGCTGAACCTTAACGCTTTCCCTATCTCAGACGCAATACGACAGGGATTCATTTCATACTCAGATTTGATGTAATCAACTAACTATCACTAACCAAAATAAAGGGCAAACTTTATGCTAATGGAATTTGAAAACAGAATCTTATCCGATACTTGCGATGGAGGTAATTCACTCACTCGCTTTTACGAATATAATTGGTCATGCAGCGAATGCGGAGAAACAGAAACATCGTATGAAAGCAATCCACCCGACTGTGTAAATAGCTGTCCGTTTTGCGGAGAGCATCTGACAATTGATAAACCCGAAAATGCTTTCTATATGATGTTTGACGCTAAGTGTCTTGATTGTGAAAGCGATTTCGTTTGGGATGGCAAATTAAAAAAGTGGTTAGTGGTTGATGAAAGTGAGGTAGAGTACGAATGAGAGTATATGGAATATTTTATAGCTACCGTCACGGTATGCACTATCAAAGCATTTACCCGGATGCGGCTGGAATAGTCGAATCAATATTACAGCATATAGATGAACTCAAATTACCTGATACGGATTGCGTCCCTACTGCCGCTCAACTTGATGAGATGGATGATGACAGCGATTTATTCATTGAATTCTCTGATTCAAGCTGGTGTACTATTCAGGTAATTCCTGATGCAGTGATTCAGGAAATAAAATCGCTTTGGGACACAGGGGTTAAAGAGGCACGTGAGAATATGGAACGGACAATTACTATTCAGAAGAATCAAACTGAGCGGGAGAAATTGCTTGATGAAAAATTCGATGAAGTTCATTGGAGCGGTGCTGATGTTCTTTCCAAAATACAAGAAATGGGATTACCTACCGAAGATGCTAACCTAGAGCGTGCTATTGATTGTGTGAGAGGTAAGTTAAGTGACCAAATGGTAGAATCAGGTTGGATTTCATTAGAGACATTGCTGAGAATTTATTCGCCCGAAATAACCGGTATTGAGGAAGGAGTTGACGAAGATGAGCAAACAAAAAACGCTCGGTCATTTTACTCTGAATAATGGTGAAGATGTGAAATCAGTACGTGAATATCTTGGCTTAACTCAAAGAGAGCTTGCCGTTGCGATGGGATATAGACGTTATCAAACTATCAGTGAGTACGAGAACGGAAAACCGATTCCGGAACGGTTCAAAATAGCTCTACGCTCATTATATGTTTCAAAGATTTCAGAAAGGGTATAGAAAATGAGCGATAAACTAAAGCGCTCATGGCAAGGCAGAGTAGTGAATACAAAACTACTACTCGATAAGGAAAGTGCGTTCAGGCAAAGCCTAATAGCGTATAACGATAAGCAGGTTATACTAACACTCGAAGTAAAGCGCAAGCGAAGGTCAGACCAGCAGAACCGTTACTATTGGGGTGTGATAATAAAAATCCTCAGCACATTCTTTGGTTACGAGGAAGAAGAAATGCACGAAGCTTTGAAGATGAAATTTCTCTTGGTACATGGCGGCGATGGAAAGCCTGATACGATTCGGAGTACAAGGAAGCTAACAACGGTTGAGTTTAACGATTATATTGATAAAGTAATTCGATGGGCTGCTAAAGAATTCAATGTTGTATTACCGGACCCGAATCAGTGGCAGGATGCGGGGTATTATGAATAATAAATTTGACCAACTCAACAAAGCATTAGACGACCTAAAGAAAAAGTACGGTGATTCAATATTCTGGGATGGGGTAAAGAAACTGAAACGTAAGAAGCTTGAAGTTGACAATCGGGAGAAAAGAAAGCATTTCCCCTTGCCTAAATATCAGGACTTATGGGCAAAGCAATGCGGTATTTGTCCTATCTGTGAGCAAGGTATGGATGCACCGTTCAAGAACACTGCCGGGCTAAACATTGACCACAAGAATCCCAATCGTGAAAAGGGATTCAACGATGATGATAACTTACAGCTTACTCACGGTCAATGCAATATGTCAAAGAGCAGCAAGTCACTATTGCAGCAGTCGAAAGAAACCGGCAAAACAATGATGGAACTATTAGAGATGTGTCTAAATTACCGGAACGGCGTTTAAGAAATTCTCAAAGAGATTTGTTTGGGTTCACTTTCGTAAAACACTTGAAAGTATTCAAGCGGGATATTCTTTACAAGATGAGAGAGAGGCTGCATAATAAGTTCATGCATGACGAATTGACACAGTGATATTTTTTTAGTATATTGAATCACTGTAAATTTGTTTGCCCACTTTTACGGGAAATGCCCGGACTGTAGAAATATTGTTCGGGCATTTACATTGTAGTGAGAATGTAGCTGTTTGAATCCTGTAAAGTCTGTATAAGTCTTATTGTAGCTAAATGTGTAGTGGAGCAAGTAAGAAATTCCTCTTATTCATTACAGAAACAAGAAATTTTGAACGGTTTTTGCTGACTCTTAATCAGCGGGTTGTAGGTTCGAGTCCTACTGGGCGCACTGAATTATTTCCTTCTTTTCGCGAAGGCTATTAAAACCTGGTTAAGTTTTTCTAAAAGCAGCGCTTCCTGTGTTGGGATTCAAGATACAGGATGTTGGATTCATGGGTTATTCATAAAGAGAATTCCCGTTGCAAAGAATTAAGGAGGAAGGGACTACACTTTCAATTTTTTCATTTCATATTCCAAACGTAATTTTGCCAGCAAGGGGGAGACGTTACATCGCTCGCATAATGATTCTACCGTGTCGCCCTGTTTCACTTTGGGGATCCGGCATAACGCCGCAAACATATTTGCCTTGTTTTCTTCTTTGGTATTGGTGTGGTAGGATGCTGTGCCGGTAGAAGGAGAACAGAAATAATGCCATAGCTCATGAAATGCCCAGTCTCTTCGTTCCCAGTGGGTGAGCTTTTCGTTAAGCACAATGAGCTTGTATGTATTAACGGAAGCATAAAAGCTGTTCAACCCTTCGTCTAACGGAGCCTTTGTTACGATAATGCCTTCATCGGCACAAATTTGCTTGAATGGAATCGCTCCGCCATATCTCGATTTTAGTCTCTCAATTAAGCCTTCCACGGTAAACATTTATTCATTTCCCTTCCCGAGAATTTTGTTGACAATTTGAAGTATCAATTCGGTGTCCTTTTCCGATTCGGATATTTCCTTCAGCTTTTCCGCGAGCTCATGAATACGCCTCGATTGAGCCTCGGAAACATGTCCGGGTAACGAAAAATGAATAGTCTGCGATTGTGGAGAAAGCCCCATAAAATATCCGGTTGTGAACTCTTTATTTTCATTTTTTAGCACGCTCCCGATTCGTGCAACCGTCTCCGCGTCAATTTTATCGTTCGTCCATACTTTCGACCAGAGCACGGGATAGTCTATGTCAATTTTTAAGGCAAGCCATCGAAGCGAGCGGTCAAGCGATTCAAGCGACTGGATGATACGTTGTTGAACGGGAGATAAATCGGAAATATCCTTTTTCTTTCTTTGCGGCATTATATTGTTCCTTCTTGTTATTTATATAATAACAAAAAATTATCAAAAAACAAAATTATATATGCAAAGAATGATATTATTTTTGTAAGGATGAGAGTAATAAAAAAGGTCGGGTGTTTGCTATTCACTATCCTTGGTAGGGAGACTATTGCTAGAAAAGAGCCGTGAGAGGTTCTTATGTGTAACCTGACAGCCCTGTAAAAACCGACTTCTAAAGTCATTTTCTGGTGTTTTAATGCTACCCTATATTATTTCAAGAAAAATGTGCTTAAATCAGTTGCATCTGCAATCCTTCTTTTTTATATTACAATGCTAATCCCTAACTATTTAAGTTCAATTTTTAATATATAATGCAGAAAACGCTATCATTTATCCGGAGCAATCAGGATAGATATCTTGATGAGTTAAAACAATTTCTAGCAATCCCCAGCGTCAGCACTAACCCTGAAAATAAACCTGATATTCAACGATGCGCATCATGGGTGGCAACTCAGATGCAAACCATCGGGCTCGAAAATATCAATATCATGCCTACAGGCGGACATCCGGCGGTGTATGGAGAGTGGCTGAAAGCGCCGGGAAAACCGACGCTCCTCATCTACGGTCATTACGATGTACAACCCGTTGACCCGCTTAACCTGTGGACTTCACCTCCGTTCGAGGCGACAATCAGAAATGGAAATTTATTTGCGCGTGGCTCCGCCGATGACAAAGGACAGGTACACATTCACTTCAAAGCTCTTGAAGCGTGGATGAAAACGATGGGCAGCCTGCCCATTAACGTGAAAATGATTATCGAAGGCGAAGAGGAAATCGGAAGCGAGCATCTGGAACCTTTTTTGAAAGCGAATAAGAAACTGCTCAAATCGGATCTCGTCTTGATTTCGGATACTTCAATGTTTGCGCGAGGCGTCCCATCCGTTTGCTACGGCTTGCGTGGCTTAGCGTATATGCAGATAGATCTCATGGGACCAAATCGCGATTTGCATTCCGGCTCGTTCGGCGGGTCGGTACATAACCCCATTCAAGCTCTCACGGAAATTATTTCCCAGCTGCACGATGACAAGGGTCGTATCACGATTCCTGGTTTTTATGATTCCGTGAGAAAGCTCTCGAAAAAAGAACGCGACGCGTATGCAAAATTGCCCTGGAGCGATAAAACTTATTCCAAAGACCTGGGAGTACGCGAATTATATGGAGAAAAGGGATTCAGCACGCTTGAACGATTGTGGGCGCGTCCAACTTTAGAGTGCAACGGAATTTGGGGCGGCTTTACCGGTGAAGGAGCAAAGACCGTTCTTCCGGCGAAAGCCTCAGCGAAAATTTCTATGCGCTTAGTGCCTGACCAAAAATCGGGCGATATTGCAAAGATGTTTGAAAAGCACATTAAGAAAATCGCTCCCAAAACAGTTCAGGTAACAGTCCGTAATTTACACGGCGGCGAAGCAGCAATTACCCCGATTGATCATCCCGGCGTTCAGGCTGCCGTCTCCGCCCTTGAAAAGGGATTCGGGAAGAAACCACTATACCAGCGCGAAGGCGGTTCTATTCCTATTGTCGTTCAATTCAAAAAGATTCTCGGATTGGACACTGTGCTGCTGGGATTCGGGCTTCCCGATGAAAATGCCCATGCCCCCGATGAATTTCTTAACTTAGATAATTACTTCGGAGGTATTCGTACAGCGGCGCATTATTATAATGAGCTTCCGGGTTTTTTAAAAAGGAAATAACGAGACTACAGTCTTCATGAATATTCAGTTCACAGGTTCTCACCATTATGTGTGGTTAAAGCAATGATTCTCAGGAAACTACATTCAACGCTCATGCTTATTCTCGCCGTGGGCTTAGCTGTTCTGTTCAGCTCGTGCGAGGAAGAAGCCCCTAATCCAAACGATACGAAACCGTTTGTCAGCATTGTCTCGCCCAGGAAGAGTGAACATCTTCTTGTCAATACGTTGGTTCAGATCAATGCCTCGGATGATCAGGGAATCACGCGGGTTGAATTATATTTCGACCATGATTTAGATTCTTCGCGTGTGTTCAAAACTCCTCCGTATGAATGGGAAATTAATTTAGATTCATTGAGGGATAGCACGGTTCACCTGCTTTATGCCAAAGCGTATGATGTGGAAGGGAATGTATCCCGTTCCGATTTTGTCGCGTTTTATGTTTCAAAATTTCTACCTCCTCAAAACGTGACCGTACAATATATAACGAAGGATTCAATTGAACTTCGATGGGAAGATAAGACAGGGTTCGAGAAATCGTTTGAGATACGGTGGAGCGCGGATGGCGTCAACTTCGATGAAGTTATTCAAACAGCGAAGATGAATAAAACGAAAGCGACAATCTATTCCTCGTTTAGCAAAACGAGGGATTATTATTTCCTTGTGAGGGGAATTCGGGATAGCATTTCCAGTCCTAACTCGAAAATCATTAAAATGTTTTACGGCAGCGGCGGTGAAAATTTATTTGCCGGTGGTGGGTTTGAGTCTGCCGGCGGGATGAGCGCGAAAAAAATTGCCCGGTGGAATGCAGAACAGTGGCAGCCAACCGGAACGGGCGTGGATAATAGCGTAATGGCAATGGCTACCTATCAGGGCGACTTATACGTCGGCGGGAAATTTACTGCCGATGGAAATAGTGCTCCTTACGGCTATATCGCTCGATGGAATGGTTCATCGTGGTCACAGGTTGGAGAGGGATTTAACGGGCAGGTATTCGCATTGACTGTTTATCATGGCGAGTTATATGCAGGCGGCTTGTTTGTACGTTCGGGGGCAAAAGAATTGCCCTACATTGCGCGCTGGAACGGAGTTGAATGGGATACTGTTGCCGATGGCTTTAACGCGGGAGTATA
>SCUC01000388.1 GCA_004322375.1 Bacteroidota bacterium | reverse complement strand
TGCTCTATTTTTGACAGAAATCATCTGTCGGGGGATATTCTTCGTCTTCAAAGTACCTTCACTTTCCTTTTGTCGTAAATATAAACAATTTTTTAGTTAAAAAAAATTCCCGGAAACAGAATTTCTTTTTTGAGTGTTGCAAAAACCCCCTAATGTCATTCCTTACGGGTCTTTGAAACTGTCCGAAAACCCTCAGAATCGTCACCCTGAGCGGAGTCGAAGGGTGAATTCACTCCGAAAACGAGGCTTCGTCTCCATTCAGCCGACGAAACTCTTTACGCGAATTGTTTTCGGACAGTTTCTTTGACTGAACGGAACGAAGTGAAGTGAGCCCGCCTCGGCGGACAAACTTTCGAGTCTTAGTGATGTTTCGTACGTCGAGGAAAACTCAACTTGACAAAGAGTGACTTTTCAAAACTTTCTACTCTTACAACCCGACAAACCTATTGAAAAGCATACCTAAAAGCATCCTTTTTCGTAATATCTTGTGTAACACTTTTTCGGCAAACGTATCGCCCGTGTAATCACTACAATGTTTTTGATAATGGTTTCGTATTGCACGGGCTTGCTCCTCCATTTCTTGAGTATGCACGCTTGTGATGCTGCTTCTATGCACCCGTATGTTGTGAAGAAATTCCGGTATATTTGCCAGAACAAAGCCCTGAAGCAACATACGGCTCCAAAAATCATAATCATCTGTCCATCTGTATTCTGTCTGAAAACCTCCTAAAACATCATAGACCTCTCGTCGAACTAACGTCGCGCTGTTTACTATTGAATTAAACATCCCATTCGTTTTTCGTATTCGGTCTGGCTTCCACTCTAACGGCGGAAATCCAATGTCCTCTCCTCTTTCATTAACGTAACGACAAAATGAGCCAACTGCTGATATCTCTTTGTGGCTTTCTAAGAACATTAGAAGTCGTTCGAGCTTATTAGGATTTGAAATATCATCGCTATCATGATTCAACAAGTATTTCGCCGAAGGATTTGCAGACTTCCAGCCAATGTTCCTAGCAGCTGGAGCGCCTTGATTCCGTTCGAGAGTGATTATCCGAACACGGGCATCACGCCTCTCAAATTTGCTGGCTATTTCACCGGAAGTGTCAGTCGAACCATCGTTTACAATAATGATTTCAAAATTTGAATACGTCTGAGACAATAACGATTCCAGCGTATCAGCAAAGTACTCTCCTCCGTTATAAATTGGGATAAAAATTGATATTAATGGCTGGGAGTTCATTTCGCAGGCGGGAATAATCGTGTAAATAGTCTCCACAAATACGCTGCGAGTGGTCGTAGCAAATACACAACATACTCTGGTTTTTTATAGTAAGAGAAGATAGCGTGATTCAACGTTGTTATTCTATGCCGGATGAGCTCCAATTCCTTTTCAACTGTTATGTTCATTTCATGAACGCGGCGAAGTAATAATACTTCATCAAGATTTACAACAGGAAGTTTTGCCGCTATTCGTAGCCATAAATCATAATCTTCATTATGGAGAAATCTGGTATCATAAACTCCAAGCTCATTGAAGACTGAACGTCGAATCATCACCGCGCTATGGGCAAACGGATTATGAATGAATATTGAGCGTCGAATCTGTTGGTATGATAACGGGTAGAACTCTATTAT
Organism: Bacteroidota bacterium; assembly: GCA_004322375.1. Classification (GTDB taxonomy): domain Bacteria; phylum Bacteroidota; class Ignavibacteria; order UBA10030; family SZUA-254; genus FW602-bin19. The sequence continues at coordinate 1,102 of SCUC01000388.1, read as the reverse complement.
TCCTCCCTCCCCTGAGCTATTGATGATTTTTGTGCGTGAACCTACAAGAGCGACATCGCTATGCGTTTCAAGATATTCCACCTGATGCTGAATTCTGGAAGATATGGAAACATCGTCCGCGTCCATGCGGCAAATATATTTCCCCGATGCTTCGGCAATTCCACGATTTAATGTTTTCGTTATCCCCAAATTTGAAGTGTTTCGTATCAGTCGTATTCGTTTGTCCTGATAGCTCTTAATAATTTCGACAGAGTTGTCCCGCGAACCATCATCAATAATTAAAAATTCAAAATCGCTATACGTTTGATGGAGGATGCTTTCTATCGCTTCTGATAGAAACTTCTCTCCATTGTACACAGGCATAAGAACTGAAACAAACACCATTATTTATTTAGTAATGTTTTATAAAGCCGAAAGTACTCCATTGCCCAATCTCGTGTATTCATCGCGCTCCCATACGCGCGGGCATTATCGCTCAATGTTTGGTATAGGTTGCCGTCTTCTATAAGCCTGTGCAATGCTTTCGATAATTCCCTGGCGTTTTGCGGGCAAAGTAAGCCGTTAATACCGTCTGTTACTAGATCATAGATGCCGGGAACATTCGTACCGACAACCGGCTTTCCACAGCAGAATGATTCCAAAACAACTAACGGGCATCCTTCTTTCTTCGATGTAATGAGCAGAGCGTTGCAATAACTGAGGATGGTAGATGCCCCGTTGCTTTGTTCTAACACGATAATATTTTCGAGATATTCTTCTCTTAACCTACGCAGCGCAGCGTCGTCATGTGAGATACCGACAAGCACAAATAACGCCTTTTCCTTTGTTTCGTCGAGGAAGAGCCTGATCGTTTCGAATGCCAGAGGATAATTCTTTACCGGATCATTTCGGCCGATCATGCAAATCTTGAACGGAACGCGATACTCCTTCAGGATTTTGTTAATTCCATCCGGCTCCTGTGTTTCACTTCCGGCATCATAACACTCGACGATATTTTGAATGACTGAAACGTATTCTTTTTTTATCGCAAAAAGGGATGTTAGTTCCTCAGCTTCGCTTCTTGAAACCATAACAAGCTGCTCTACCGTAGAAAGCAGAATTC
>SCUC01000387.1 GCA_004322375.1 Bacteroidota bacterium | reverse complement strand
TGTGCTCTTCCGATCTCCATTTTCCCATGTGATGGTATCAATGTCTGAGTTAACCTGAACGGTTTTAAAGTATTCGATATTTTTTAACGGTTCAAAAATTTCACCATCTAAGTGCGGCTCTAAGTCCACCATCCGGGTTTCTCCGTTTTCAAATGTTAGCTCGAGTTCATACCCCTCAATATATTGAGCATTTATGATAATGTGCATAAACAATGATTCCTATACTAATGGCTGTATTTTTGTTAAGGGTTTCTTATTTTTTGCCAATGCCCAATTTTTCATCAGTTCTTCCCTGTGGTCGAATGCCCATTCAAGAACAAGAGAAACAATTCGTTTGGGAAGGCTACCTTCAATCAATTGCAAATCTTCTATAGAAAATACTCCTCGTTGTCCTGCATACTTTGCATGAAAATGGGGGATACCATGTTCTTTATAATAGATAGTAATGACGATTCCTAGGAACCTACTGAGCTCTGGCACAATGATAGCCTGTTTTTAAAATTAGATTGACAAGAAAAAATAGTCATTTCAATTGTCATTCGCAACCTTTATTATCCGTACCAATCCGCGTCATCTGTGGTTAGCTAGTATAACGCGCTGCTGAACTCCCTCCTGTGCTTTACTGTAACCGGGTGTTCCTCTCCCAAATATTTAAAAATCGCGATGCAGGCTTTGCGAGAGCCGTCATCGTCGTAATACCTGTCGCTCCTGATAATCTCGACAAAAGCGCTTAACGCGGCATCAAAATTCTGTTGTCTCAATTGAGCGATAGCAGAAAGATAACGTTGCGTTGTTTCTGATTCCGGCAGCTCGTCGGGTTTTTCCTGCAGCTCAAATAATCGGGTGAAAGCAAGAACGGTGTCGGTTGTTTCGGCGAACTTTGGCTCTTCAATGCCGTGGAGCAATGCCACTGCTTTTTCCGGCGAGGTAAACAACAAGGCTTTGGCGAGCAGAACTTTCGCTTCAATATTTTCAGGGTCTTCGTCAAAAATGTTTTCGAGAATAGACTGCGCTTCGGCTGTTTTATCCTCAACCAGCATTTTTTTTGCTGCTTCAATACGCTGGTGATGCTTGTTCGGCAGGTGTTCGTTAAGCCATTGCGTAATCATTGGCTCAGGCAGCGCGCCGACAAATTCCGCTATAGCGTTTCCTTCAAAAAATAATTTGACATTGGGTATGCTCTGGATGTGATATGCAATCGCTATGTCGGTAAGCATCTCGGTGTTCACCTTTGCCAGCGCCCATCTTCCTTGATTCGCAGCCGCTAAACGTTCCAACACGGGGCCAAGGATTTTACAGGGTCCGCACCACTCAGCCCAAAAATCCACAAGCACCGGAATTTGAAAGCTCCGATTAATGACCTCCGCTTGAAAATTTGTTACATCATACAACATTTGTTCTTCCCGGCTCTATAGTTGTAACACTGATTGCTCCGAAGAGGTTCGCTGCTTAGCAATCTTCACATACGTTTTGTTTGTGTCGTACCCGACAAAATGACGCCCGCTTCGAATCGCTGCTACGCATGTTGTGCCGCTTCCCGCGAAGGGGTCAAGCACAACGTCTCCCTCAAATGTATAGAGCTGAATCAAGCGCGAAGGCAATTCAACCGGAAACGGCGCGGGGTGTTTCACCCGCTTCGCGGATTCTGCCGGAAACTTCCAGACGCTTTTCGTGTATTCCATGAATTGCTCTTTGGTGATGGAATCCTTCTTTTCCTTTTTTTCTCTTGCGAACGATTCCTTCGAGAAGATGAGAATGTATTCATGCACGTCTCTCAGTATCGGGTTGGATGCGGATTTCCAGCTTCCCCATGCGGTAGAAACGCCCGCGCTTGCGGATTTATCCCAGATGATTTCCCCGCGCATCAGGTAACCGATGGACTCCATCTCTTCTATTATATACGTATGGAGCGGGATGTATGGCTTTCTTCCTAAGTTCGCAATGTTGATGCACGCGCGCCCGCCCGGCACGAGGACGCGATACGTTTCCGTAAATACGTCACGCAGGAGCTTCCTATACTCCGCAAGCGACAGGTTTTTGTCGTAATCTTTACCAACATTGTATGGGGGCGAGGTGACCATGAGGTGAACCGAGCAATCGGGAAGCTGCGACATGTTCCTGCTATCCCGGCAAAAGATTGTATCCAGCGCACTGCCATCGAGAGTCTGCTCGTCGTAGCTTTTCATTTGTAGCGTTTTGTTTTTCGTGTAGAGCTTGCGAGCGTAGAACGCGTCGGAATTATGTCCTTCGCGCGCGGCAACGCCGAAGGATTTCATGGTGCTTCGTTTCGACATATTCCTGAAGTATTGCCGGGAGATATAAATCTATTAAAGTGAATTTGAGCGTAATGAGGGGAGAGAAAAAATCAAAGGAATAAATGGTATTTCCGGATATTTACCCATGAATTCAATTGAAAGTGGATTTTTCGGTGTTTTAGCCAGCTGAGCTTCTTTCCTGTACAAGTCTTTTTTGTTCTTTAAGTGTGCCAGAACGATGGCTTCGATGATTCTAAAACCCTCTGTGGTTTTTGTGCATTCCAACAGCACCCACTGGTTTTTGAATTTCTTTTTGATGGTTGATAGTTTCACGGCTATTTGCAAAGGTATTTATAGGAAACATTATTAATACTTATTTAACGAATACGTATTTTATCTTTGCTTACAATTAGCAGTTTCCCGGAAATGCTTTTATTTTTATTGCTGTTTAGATAATCAAAAAATACCCGATGTACAGTTTCCTCGTCATGTGCTTTCATCCGCAGAATGACTATTCCCCGGTATCGTTGTGGAGGATAGACAAAAATGTTTGCAAAATCCTTGTCGCGTGTAGGAGAACCCTGTTTTGTCTGCATGCTTCTTCTATCAAGTCCAAATCGTCGGCTTCAGACATGCCAATTTCTTTTGCCAAAACGACATCTTGAGAAAGCGAAATCAGCCTGTCAGTTGTCGAGCGATAAACGCAATGGTCAGCTAACCACCTCATTATTTAAGAGGCGGCTAGAACTATTTCTTCATTTTGAACCATGGCAGAGGCAAAATAAACACATGAAGCGATGTCTTCCGGAGTAAGATCGGGAAAATAATTATTAATTATCTCGTTGAAACTTTTCCCCGATTCGAGAAGATCAAGCACGTCAGCTACCATAATACGCGTGCCACGTACTACGGGTTTGCCATGACAAATATGGGGATTAACAATTATTCTTGATTCCATAAATATTTTCTCTATCTAGTAAGATAATCAACAGCGCACCCTTATGCAACTTACCCGATAACCTCAAAACCCGTGTATTTATGCAGCGCTTTCGGGACAATTACTTTTCCTTCAGGAGTTTGATAATGCTCGAGCAATGCGGCGACGACGCGCGGGAGCGCAAGCCCGGAGCCGTTAAGCGTGTGAAGAATTTCCGGCTTCCCGCCTGCAGGACGAAAACGGATGTTCATCCGCCGCGCCTGAAACGATTCAAAATTGCTGATGGAGGAAACTTCCAGCCAGCGTTTCTGCGCAGGCGCCCAGACTTCCAAATCGTATTTTTTTGTTTGCGTGAATCCCATATCTCCCGTACACATGAGCAGCACACGATAGGGCAACGCGAGAAGCTGCAACAATCGCTCTGCGTCGTCGCGCAGCGATTCCAGTTCTTCGTACGATTTTTCGGGATGTACGAACTTCACCAGCTCTACCTTATCGAATTGATGCAAGCGATTAAGCCCGCGCACGTCCTTCCCGTACGAGCCTGCTTCCCGCCGGAAACAGGGAGTGTACGCGCAAAACTTCACAGGCAAATCTTTTTCGGAGAGAATTTCGTCGCGGAAAATATTGGTTACAGGCACTTCCGCAGTCGGCACCATGTAGAATTCGTCGCGCGGAACGGTGTACATTAAATCTTCTTTATCGGGGAGCTGACCGGTTCCCGTCGCGCTTGCCGTGTTAATCATCAACGGCGGCTGGAGTTCTTTGTACCCCCGCGTTGCCGCTTCATCCAAAAAGAAATTGATAAGCGCACGTTGCAGCTTTGCCCCTTTATCCTTGTAAAAGGGGAATCCGGCTCCCGTTACCTTCACGCCCCGTTCAAAATCAATAATATCGAGCTTTTGGATGAGCTCCCAGTGAGGCTTCATCTCAAACTCTTGTTGCTCAATCTCACCCCACCGGGAAACTTCCTTATTATCTTCCGGCGTGCGTCCAACGGGGACATCAGGATGGGGGATGTTCGGAATAGTCAGCAACAGCTTGTTGAGGTCGGCTTCTATAAGAGCGAGCTCATCGTCGAACGCTTTGATGTTACTTTTTACTTCATCCATTTCTGCGATGACAGCGCTCGCGTCTTTTCCTTCCCGTTTGAGTTTGCCGACTTCGGCGGAAACAGCGTTCTTCCGGCTTTTGAGTAGCTCGCTTTGCTGTATGATTTCGCGCCGGCGCGCATCGAACCCTAATACCTTATCAATGGAGGCGGGGTCTTCGCCTTTTTTTGCAATGCCTTCTTTAACTGTTTGGGGATGTTCTCTAATAAGCTTTATATCGAGCATAATATTTTTTTAGTGATACATGAGTATGATAAATTCAAAAAATTCAAATAACAAAACACAAATAAATCAAATAGAAGCCTTTGAAAAACCTTCCCATTATCAAATTGAGTCCGCGTCTGTGGACGAAACATCTCCGTACTACTTGGGTCGCGAGATTCTTCTCTACGAGCCTTAGGCACTTCGCTTCGCTCCGTTCAGAATGACAAAACGGAGTTTTGCAAAGGTTTCAAGTCCGTAGCTTCATAAACATTGCTCGCTCCACTCTGTGTCCTCGTAGAGTGGTAAATCCTATTTGGTTTTGTTTTTGGTTTCTTCCGTGGAGGTTCTAAATTCTTTTATCTGGCTTTTGAGCATCATCAATCCTTGTTCGATTGATGTTGTTGTCAATCCGAGGTCAACTGTAGCTTTCAGGGTAACGAATCCGGATTTAAGCGGTCGGGGCGCAAGCAGCTTGTGCGACGACATCTTTACGGGAACAATCTTTTTCTTATCGTACCCGAATTCTGTCGCAATCAGTTGTGCGAATTCATAACGGTTGAGCCACGTTGGTCCTGCAATATTGTAAATGCCGCTTTTTTTCGTCTCGAGAATTCTTAAGGCGCCATACGCGACGTCGTTTGCCAGAGTCGGGTTGCTGAATTGGTCATCCGGGGCTTTCACCTGCTCGCCCGCATCCAGAGCCTCAATCACCCTTAAGGGAAAATTACTTTTTGTTTCAAATCCGGCGCCGTAGAGGAACGATGTGCGGAGTATCGTGTACGATATTCCGCTTGTTCTGAGAATGTTCTCCGCGGCAAGCTTCGTTTTTCCATAGTAGTTTATCGGGTTTGCGCGGTCTTCTTCTTCATACGGACCGCTCTTACCGTCAAAAATATAATCTGTTGAAATTTGTACTATTGACGCGCCGACGATCTTGGCGGAGTGTGCTAAATTTTCCACTCCTGCCGCATTCGTTTGCCAAGCGGAGGCGCGGTCGCGCTCGCAGGCGTCAACATCGGCGATGGCGGCTGCATTGATAATAACTTCAGGCTCAATTTCATCAAGCACCGTGCGAACCATTTTTTTATTGGTAATATCCAGCTGACGGTACATGAGCTTTTCATCTTCAAAGGGAGATTGTTCGTTCCGTGAAGTCATGATAAGCTCGAATGTGTTACATTGAATGAACAGCTCGGCAAGCTTTTGTCCTACAAGCCCGTTGCAGCCGGTCAACAACACCTTCATCTGTTACCTGAGCGAGTGTTCTAACGCTGTTGCAGCGTCGGTTCGCTCATCCCTGTATTTGATTATCATGGGACTGTAGATTGAAAGCTGATGCTCTTTTGCGAACGGTTGGTCAATCGGTCTGCTGCCCGAAACGACGACTGCCCCTTCGGGGATAATCAAGGGTTCAGAAGAAGATTTTTTATATACCTGTTCACGCACTAAATCATACACTGCAGTTGAGCCTGTTACAATAACGCCCGCTCCAAGCACTGCCCTGCGCTGAACAATTGTGCCTTCATACACTCCGCAGTTACCGCCGACGAAGACATCGTCCTCGATAATAACGGGCATCGAGCCGACAGGCTCCAGCACTCCGCCAACTTGAGCGCTCGCGCTAAGATGAACCCGTTTCCCGATTTGCGCGCATGAGCCGACAAGAGCGTGAGAATCTATCATCGTGTGTTCATCTACGTATGCCCCGATGTTGACATAGGCGGGGGGCATCATCACGACTCCGCTTGCTACATACGCGCCATCGCGAACGCACGAGCCTCCGGGAACGATACGAACAGCGTCCGAGAGATTAAATTGCCGCAGCGCCATCGTATCTTTATCGAAGAATTGAAAAACGGAATCGCTGGCATATTCCTTAATCGTTCCGAGCCTGAATGCAAGGAGAATTCCTTTTTTTACCCAAGTATTGACATTCCACGCGCCTGCGCGATGTTCTGCCGCCCGCACTTCGCCGTTGTTTAACGCGACTTTGAGCTGATGTACGGCATGAAGCGCATCTTCCCTGTCGAGCTTGTCAGCAGGCTGTTCGTAGAGTTGTTCTATGATGTGTTGGAGGATCATGAGTTAAGCAGCCCTAATTCGTCCAACACTTTTTTCAATGCAGGCTTATGTTTCTTGCTCAACGGAACGAGCGGCAGCCTGTATTGTTCTTTAATCAATCCCATCATCGCTAGCGCGGCTTTGACGGGGATAGGGTTCGATTCAATAAAATTAATATTCATCAGAGGCAGCATTCTATTGTGCAACTTCACTGCATCATTAAATTTTCCTTTCAGGCATAAGCGAACCATGTCGGAAAACATTTTGGGGATTTCATTCGAGACGACGGAGACAACTCCGTCTGCGCCGCACGCGATCATCGGAAGCGTGATTGCATCGTCCCCGGACCAAACGGCAAAATTTTTCGGTCGGTTACGAAGGATTTCCATAATTTGTCCGAAATTTCCTGAAGCCTCTTTGATGCCAACCACCTGCGGAATTTCTTCGGCGATGCGAAGCGTGGTCGCCGCCTCGATATTGCTTGATGTTCGCCCCGGCACATTATAAGCTATAATCGGAGCATCTATGGCGTCAGCGATTGCAGCATAATGCCGGAAGAATCCTTCCTGCGTTGGTTTATTATAGTAGGGAGCGACAATGAGAACTCCATCCGCTCCTGCTTCCAGCGCATGTTTTGAAAGGGTTACGGCTTTTGCTGTTGAATTGCTTCCCGCGCCTGCAAATACGTTTACTCTTCCCTGTACTTGAGAAACGACAATCTCAACGACGCGAGAGAATTCATCATCGGAAAGAGTAACGCTCTCCCCGGTCGTTCCGGTGGGTAATAATGCTTCGACTCCGCCGGCAAGCTGGAACTCGACAAGTCGTGTAAGCGCCCGTTCATCAATAGCACCGGTTGCCGTAAAGGGAGTAACGAGGGCGGTTCCTGTTCCGCGAAATGGGATTGTTCTTTTCATAGCATTGATGTAATAACGTCTTTCATCGTGAAGATACCTTTTTTGCCTTTCAGCCATTGCGCGGCAACAAGCGCGCCGTGCGCAAAGCCGGTACGGTTCTTAGCATTGTGAACAAGCTCGATGCAGTCTGCATCCGAATCGAACAGAACACTGTGCCTGCCGATAACGCTGCCTAATCTCGTGGAAGTAATTTGCAATTGCTCGGGCTTGATGTTTCCATGCGGGGACTCTTTCAGAACCGTTTTTTTGCTTTTGAAGTGCTGCATTACATTCTGGGCAAGAGCGAGAGCCGTTGCGCTCGGGCTATCAATCTTCTGGGTATGATGCGTTTCCGAAATCGCGACATCATAAAAATGGAACTTGTCACATAGCTCGGAAATGATTCCTACGCCGTGATAAAAAATATTCATTCCCAGTGAAAAATTTGCAGCGTAGAGAAAACCGATTTTTGATTTTTTGACGATGTTAGTGACTTCTCCAAGCTTATCATACCACCCGGTTGTGCCTACAACGATATTTTTTCCACATTCTGCAACCGCCTCGATGTTCTGTATAACTGCCTGCGGTATGGAAAAATCAATGCACACATCTACATGCTTTAATTCTTCTTTCGTCAAACCGGACCCACCGGAGTTGTTCTCTTCATTGAAGATTTTAATGACTTTCATTTTGTGTTCCGGCGCGAGCCGTTCGATTTCTTTTCCCGTTTTACCGTGTCCGATCAATACGATATTCATACGTTCTGTTCCTTTTCATTGTTCATTGGTATCCGAAACTCGTTCAACCTGTCAATTTCAACCGAGCCAGGGTACCGCGCTTTCGCTGCAGCTACCCGGTTGGCAAACTCAAGCGACTCTTGAATATTCTTAGAATGCACATACTTCGCGCAGTAAGCGGCTGCAAACACATCGCCGCAGCCGGTTGAATCGCGGGCAAGCCCGGCGTCAACCCCCGCCTCTTCGGCTTTGAGAATATGCTTCCGGTCATCTATAAATGCCGAGTAACCTTGTTCCCCGCGCGTTAAGACCAACACTTTCGTGTTCAGCGCCAGAATCTGCTTGGCAAGCGTTATCTCTTCAAACGATTCTGTCGTCAACCCTGCCGCTTCCTGCTCGTTCATCTGAACGCCGTGCAGCATGAAGAGCCAACGTCTCCACGCTTCAAGCGGGCGCCGGAACCTCGTGAAATCTTCTTTAATTCCAAGCGATAAGCTATGTACATCCATATAGAACGGAATGCGTTCATCCCGGATTGCAAGGCGGATTTCATCCAATGTTTCAAGCGTAACATCGAACCCGGAAATCATATTGAGCAGAACCATATCCGTGTTGAGCCTGGGTTTTATTTTTTTCCAGGGAATGGGATCTGAGATGTGCTTTGAGCACTCAATGCGCTCTGCGCCATCACGGTAATACAGATGCACTTGATTTGTCGGTCCGCTGAATTTATAAATTCCCGAAGTGTCAACATTCGGATATTGCTTCAACCGTTCGACGAACTCATCATACTCTTTATCCCCGACGCCGAATACGGGAAGCACGGCATCTTTTTCACCAAGTACGCTGGCAAGCGTGGCAACGGAAAAGAAAATGCCGCCATAGCTCTGTGTTTCCGTTCCATCGTGATGATGGATAACGTCTAAGCAGAGATGTCCGATGACAGTGATGTTCATAGCAAATATCCGGTATTCATATTTTCGCCGTATAAGGATAATTCTGTTCTTCGCTCATGCGCCAGACAGCCTGGCAGGAAAATTTATTTTCATAGAGGGCGTGACCGACGATGACTGAATCGAGCCCGTCTTTTTCCATTTCCTGGAGCTTCAAAAGGTCTTCGATACCTGTTACGCCGCCGGAAGCCGTTACCCTCATGCCTATTGTCTGTGTGAGGGTTTGTATCGCTTCAAAATTTATTTTATTGGTCGCGCGATGGCGGTCCACATCGGAATAAACAATGCGCTTGAATCCGAGCCGCTTCGCATTCATGGCGACGCTGATAGCGGTTAAAAAAGAATTTTCTGTTCTGCCCTTGATCTTTGAAATCCCGTTTTCCGCATCAATGCTGATGCAGACTTTGCTCGCGCCATGTTGTTCAAG
>SCUC01000386.1 GCA_004322375.1 Bacteroidota bacterium | reverse complement strand
GCTCTTCCGATCTTGCCCGTTTGCATCCCATGGGACATGGTATGTTCCCGGTGTAAGTGATTCATTTACTAAGGTCTCAACTTCTTCACCAAGAATGTTAAATATCGTTAATGTCACAAATCCTTGTTCCTTAATCTCGAACTGTACCTCTGTGGTTGGATTAAAAGGATTTGGATAGTTTTGAAGCAGCCGTGAAGCAACAGGTAGAGAAGGCTGATAATCCCTTATGCCCAGAGGTCCGGTAACGTTGTATTTAAATGAACGACCAACTACGGGGCGAATTTCTTCGGGATATCCTAGCTCTTGTTGAGCTAACCATTTTGTATTATCATCTTTCTGCAAGCCGGAGAACGACGTACTTGTTATAATATCAAAGCCAAGGTCATAGTAGCTGAACGTTATGGAACTGTCGTTTTTATCGAGGATAACTTGAAACGTGATGGATGTATCTGAGATATCAATAAAATGCCCGATGTGGTTCCATTGGACAATAAATCTATCTGTGTCATTCTGGTAAAATACTGCGCCATGTCCCTCGCCAGTGCTGATTATTGGCTCTACAACAAAATCGGAAGCGAGTACGGCAATATAGTTTCGCGGATTGCAATCGCTGGGGATAGTGTTGTATCCCTCCGTACAATTGAAAATGTCGGGATATACGTCAATAGTATCTGTTGCAGAGGCTGAAAGGGTTATTCCGCCATTTACACCAATCCACGCGTATCGAACGGTATCACCAAAAAAAGGAAACGAAAAGCCTAAATCAATGGGACCTGCCGTTCCGTTATCCTGGGGCCAAGGACCTGCAAAGGGAGTTCTATCAAACCAATTAGAGATTTGTGTTCCGGTAGTTTCAATAGGAACCCAATTAAATGCAACATTTGTATCGAGAGTGTAGTATTGGTTTTCCATAGCAAAGACACGATACTCATGAGTGCGCGATTCCGTTCTGTTATTTGTGAAATCATCAGCGGAAGTTTTGTACAGCACAGTGGTATTGCCGGGCATTCCGGGAATATACCCGCGCCAGCTATTTCCACCGATGTCGGACATAGCGACAGAATCCCACGTAGAGCCGTCATCAGTAGAAAAATGGAGTTTTGCCGAAGCAACACCGGCGCTTTCGGGCTGCGCAAGATTGCAATCTTCAACTTCAACAACTACTTCTCGTTGAGAGAGGGAAGTGGTATGGTACAACTCGTTTGTTTGTGAGATTGTTGGAGCTAAATCTGAAGTTACGGTCATCGTGTACCACCAGTTCCAGGCGTATGCAGAAGTTGAATCGGCAGTCTGCCCACCACGGGCAACCCAACCCGGTTTAGGGAAGGAAAGCCCGCCGCAGAAAGCGTTCGGATTATCACGTTCATAAAATTTCCAGACACGGGATGGAATAGGAGCTCCACGCGTTTCGTCAAAGGCTATAAAGTTGGTTGCAGATTCATAACTAATAGGAGTAACACCATTCACTCTCATAGAAATTAAAAACCAGTCATCTTTATTAATGGATGGCACCATCAGATCCGCGAGACTTAAGGAGTTAATAGTGTTCGGGTGACTGATAACTGGGTAACCGCCAAGCCCCCAAATTTCATCACCAAACGGTGGATAAGAAATATAAGGAGAGTTAATAGTAGATATCCATGTAGTATCAGTTGCATCTTCTGGGAAAGCTGCAAGTCCATTATCATTATCATTCGAACTAATCCAATATCCCCAGTATTGGCAACCACTTGGAAAATTATAGCCGGGACCGCTGCCCGGTCCTATTTTTGATTCATGAACACGTATATAGAGCAAAGAATCCTTGGCGCTGTTTTCCTCTCCTGCAATCCAGAAAATTGAATCTATTGTTCCGGTTGCCGGTGCGACAAACCACATCGCCATAATGTCCTTTTGGCTTGAATTAAATACCGCCGAGGGTATGTATTCCTGTGGGGGGAAACCAAAGGTTACATTTGAACAATTGTCATTTGTTTGCAGGGCTTCATTTGCCAACACTTGCTTGATCATTTGAGAAGCGGGTTGATTCGGTTGAAGGGGATATGCCTCGTTATTCGGTGAAACAAGGTAGCGTTGTTGCGCGGATACAAAGGAGGTTACGATAACAAAAAATAGAAGAATTCGTTTCATGTCAGTTCCGTTAAGTTGATAAACATCGGTTGTATGGTATTCCGTTCACACTTATTGTACTGAAATACCACAATTTTGTTTCAGAGGATTAAAGAAAAAATTGAGAGGGTTGATATTGCTGTGAATTAGACTTAACTGTCTTAGAGTAAAGAGAAGGATGTAAATTGAGGGTGATTTTCTGTCTCGTGCCAGATATTTGATATGAATTGCCCGTAAATAACTAACTCAAGTTAACCGTTTTTTGTAGTAGTTTACCATAAATGATAACAGTACACTTATTCAAGTGGCTATCCAAAAAGTCTCACCGTTCGGTTCTGCGTCCTTGAAGAACCATGAATACGAACGGATTTTCAAACGGTGCGGACGCCGTGTGGAGCGATTGGTTTCTTTTTGGACAGCCTCGACAAAAACGTTTTTATTTCTTAAAAACCAGCCATTCTTCCATAGTTAAAGAAACTTTTGCAATTGCAGAATAGCACTTCTGCTTCTAGGACAAGGGTCCTTATCGCATTAAAATCATCTTCATTGTTTCGGTAAAGGGAGTAACGGAACCGGCCGAGGGTGTTGCACTCAGTTTGTAAAAATAGACCCCGCTTGGAACATAGCTTGCATTCCAGGGTTGCATTTTGAATCCTGCATCCTGAATCCCATCAACAAGCGTCGCAACTTCTCTTCCCAGAACATCATACACTTTCAATGTAATATATCCGGCAACGGGTAGTTGATAACGAATAACAGTCATCGGATTGAACGGATTAGGATAGTTTTGGGAGAGAGAAAAGGTGCTTGGGAGAGGATGCTTACTATCAATACTCAAAGGAATCGGGGTGAATCTAAATGCTCTTCCATCGGCAGGGGTTCTACTAACTGGCGAGCCATTTTCACTCATAATAAATGAATCATAATATTGAGATTGAAATCCGACTAAACTTTTGTGGCGGACATCTTGCTCATCAACACTTTTGTATTGGAAGATAATTGAAGATATCCATAAATCAAGAATAACTTGAAAAGTTAAAGAACTATCACTGCCAAATATTTTTACTGAGTCCCACTCTACAATAAACGTTG
>SCUC01000385.1 GCA_004322375.1 Bacteroidota bacterium | reverse complement strand
AATAAACCGACAAGATAGTTTTGAATGAGCGATTTGGTTTCAACTAATACCTCGGCAACTGCTGTATGTTTGTTGCGCTGGAACAATTGAGATATAAAATCGAGAAGCAATTGCTTATAGAATAAAAACATGAAGATGTACACCGGCAACAAACTGATGAGGATAGATACGCCACTGATTGTTCCAATTGTTTGACTGACAAAATCTGCACCATTACCCAATGCTTCGGCTTTTGTTTCCTCAAGCCACACATAGATATCTGATTGGCTAATGTTGAACGTAGCTGAAACCCAATTCACCATATCATCAAACAGCACAGAAAAATTTTGCTGGATTTGTGGAAACGATTCAGTGAACTTAGTTGCCTGCAAACCAATGAAATAGAGTAACGAAGCAATGAATATGAATGCGATAAACAACGCTAACAAGATTGCTACGATGCGGTTGATTTTATGACGACACAGGAAATTAACAACCGGGTTAAGCAGTATTGCAATAATGATTGCAAAGATGATCGGTACTATTATTCCCTGTCCAACATAGAGCAGATAAAAAAAAGCAATTACTCCGACAAGTATCTGCACGAATACAGAATAGATGGGGAGTTTTATATCGGTAGTATCCATAAGATTGCAATTAAGATAAACAAAATGTAAAAAAAAATTTCATTTGTTTCAATGATTTTCTTTTAATGATTTGCTTTCATCGACTATTTTCAATGATACAATCAAAGGTCGTGAATCACTTTTGGAGGAAAGGCGGCCCTCAAGGCATTCAACACTGCCAGGATATCAATGGCTTCCTGAGTGATAGCGCCGCTCACAGAACTTAAATGACCTGTGGCGGCGAAAACCATACCGATAATGCTCACCGCCATACCACCCACCGCGCTCTGGAGGGCAATGGAACGCATCCGGCGGCTGATGTGCATGAACTCATCCACTTTCTTGAGGGAGTTATCCATAACCACAACACCCGCTGCTTCGGCTGTCACGTCACTATTCTGTCCAATCGCTATGCCGACTGTAGCTGCCATCATGGCGGGGGCATCATTGATGCCATCACCCACATAAAGCGTTTTGGCAGTTTCTGTTTCCTTACGCACTATGGTGAGCTTTTCTTCCGGGCTCTTCGACGCGTATATTTCGGTTATGCCCACCTGTTCAGCAAGATAGCGCACCTCTGATTCGCGATCACCAGACACAATCAACAGACGATTGAATTGATGCTTCGATCCCAGATGACTCACGAAGGATTTACTTTCAACGCGTGGCGCATCACGAAAGCGAAAAGTTGCCGCGTAGCGCTGATCAATTACCACCACACATTCGAGTCCTCCACCGACCTCAGGGAGTTTATCAGAGCCTGCAAATTTTTGTGCCAAAAATTTAACACGGCTTGTGATTTGTAATTGATGTCCTGAAACGGTTCCACATAGTCTCTGTCCTGGCGGTTCGCTCACTTCAGAAGCCTCGGGGAGTTGGAGTGCATCCACCTGCGCTGCGGCAAGAATGGCACGAGCCAACGGATGTTTCGAGTAGCGTTCCAAACTCGCCACGAGGATTAATACCTCACGCTGCCTGAATCCGGAGGCAATGAGTTGCTCCGTCAATTTTGGTTCTCCGTAAGTGAGTGTTCCGGTCTTATCAAAAATGGCGGTCCGGCACCCGGCTATCTGTTCAAGCACAACTGGGCTCTTGACGATAATCGCCCGACGAGCGCAGAGAGAAATGGATCCTATGATTGCGATTGGGATTGCGAGAAGCAAGGGACAAGGAGTAGCGATGACCAAAACTGCAAGGAAGCGAATTGATTCACCGCTAAATACCCAAGCTAAAAGGGCAACGGTCAGGGCTATCGGAGTGTAAATTGCTCCCAGTTTATCGCCAAGCCGTTGCAACTGCGGTCGCTTGGCTTCGGACTCGCGCATAACTTCCATAATCTTCGCGTAGCGCGAATCTGCCGCTCGCGCAGTCGTACGAATGGTCAATGCTGACTCCCCGTTGATCGCGCCCGATATCACAGTAGAGCCGCATGTCTTTGTAATTTTGAAAGGTTCACCCGTGAGATAGGATTCATCCATCACACCGTGTCCATCCGTCACCACACCATCCGTCGGGCAAATCTCATGTGGGTAAATCACGAGTATGTCACTAACAACTATTTCTAACAACGACACATCCAGTATTTCAGTATCGCGTTTCCTATGGGCAATTGAAGGCATTCGTTTGGCAAGAGCAGCAAGCACAGAAGAAGCGCTACGCAACGCGTAACGCTCCAACGCTTCACCTCCTGAGAGCATTAAGACAATAATCGAACCCGCCAGATATTCACCCAGCAGAATTGAAGTAATAATGGAACTACCGCCCAACAGATCGGAACCGAATTTCCGTTTTAGGAGATTCCGAAACAAGTCATAGAGAAGTGGCAGACCACCAAGAAAGAGCATAGCCAGTAATGGAATCTGATATATTCCAGAATGAGTGTGAAAACCAAAACGGAGCAATAAATTCAAAAGGATTGCCACGATAGAAAACGCCGCGATAATTGTTGTCTTGCGGTGCCAAACACCGGATAGTGAATTCCATGACTTGTCTCGTGGTAGTTCTTTATTCTCTTTTTGATTGGATTCCACTTCTGAGCCGTTTAGAGGTTGAAGTTCAAAGGTAGTCTTTTTCGGTGGCGGTGGTTTCAGTTGATTATTGTTTAGAAAGTTATCCTTGTTCATTTTGCTCCCCTTAATTCTGCTAATTTTCTGAACAAGTCTATTTCCTCTTCGTTGAGTTTCTCCGGTAGCACGATCTCAATTTTTACAAAAAGTTTTCCAAATTCATTTTTTTTTGCATAGACCGGCATACCAAGTCCACGAAGTCTGAGTTCTTTCCCGTTTTGTGTTCCTTTAGGAATGTTGACTGTGATGTTGTCACTCAACGTTTTGACATGAGTTTTTCCTCCAAGGAGCGCAGTGTACAGTTCAACATAAAGTTTACGATGAAGATCGTTTCCAATACGTTGAAATTCCTGATGAGGTGCAATCTTTATAGTGAGGTAGAGGTCACCGTTCGGACCGCCGTTTACTCCGACTCCTCCTTTGCCTGCAATCCTCAACATTTGTAAGTCCGTGACACCGGGTTTAATCGTCACCTTAATCGTTTGACCTTTCAATTGAATAAGCCGCGTCGTTCCGTGAAATGCTTCATCAAGTGAGAGGGTTGTCTCTGTTTCAAAATCCTCGCCTTTAATAACTGCGTTCCGTCTTCCTCTCCGTTGTCCACTCTGTTGTCCAAAGAACATTCCAAAAAGATCGTTGACACCTTCGTCCGTAAACATCGTATCGGGTGATTGAGTACTTGTCCTATGCGTTGCCCTGTCACTGCCGCTTGCATACTTCGACCAATCAAAACCTGCGGTTGCGCTCCTGCTTCTTCATAGTGTTTCCACTCCGCGCCAAACTGATCGTACTTTTTTCGTTTCTCCGGATCGCTTAGGACTTCGTTTGCCTCATTGATGTCCTTGAATTTTTCTTCTGCCGTTTTATCTACTTTCGCTTTGTCAGGATGATATTTATTGGCAAGTCTTCGATACGCCTTTTTTATCTCCTCAGGCGTCGCTGTTGTACCAATGCCAAGGTCTTTATAGTAATCTTTGTAAATCATAGTCTCAACGTTCCGCACTCATTCCCGACGCTATCACACAGGATATTGATCATCCGCCAACTAATTCTTGTACAGCATTATTTATTGCCTTTCGAGATTGGTGGAAAATCCTTCGTGGAGTTTTTCGAACTGAATGGCATCGCTATCCACAGTGTGCTTTTGTTACACTCAAAGACAAACTTCAAGGTTAAGGTTAAAGGTATGCAGAGAATTACGCCCATCGGACCGAGCAGACTTCCCCAAAAAATTACAGAGAGGAAAACAATGAATGTTGATATACCAAGTCGTCGTCCCATGATCCTTGGTTCTATTATGTTACCGAGTATCGTACCTATTACAAAATATCCCGCGGCTGTAAGTGCGGCAGACCCTACTCCGAGTTGAATAAGCGCAAGAAGAACGGCGGGAATGGCGGCGATAACTGAACCTACATTTGGTATAAAGAGAAGGAGAAATGTCAGAAATCCCCACATAACCGGAAAATCTACTCCGAGAACGTACAGCCATATTGTAATCAGAGTTCCCGATGTCAGATTGATCAACATTTTGATGAACATATAACGTTTGATATCATTGACAAAATCAATGAACTGAGGAAATACTTGCTTGGGATTGCCGAGCAAAGCACGGAGTTTGATTGGAAAGCTCGAGGCTTCAAGCAACAAGAAGGTTACGGTGAGAAGTATGATGAGAATATTGGAAAGAGCCGTTCCCATCTCTGCGAGCAAACCAACAACAATACCCATCACCGGTCCCGGATTGAAGTATTCAAGCAAAACCTTATCCGTGACGATAATATTCTTACTTGCTAACAAGGGCTTGAGCGCTAAGACTTCTTCTTGCAAGCGTTGCTGATAGAAAGGCAACGCATCTGAAAAAGCACTGAGGGAGGCGCCCACCCCACCCCCGATCATCAACAGAAAAATAATGATGCTTACCATAACGATAATCACCGCTATAAAAGTAGGAACACCTTTCCGTTCCATCCAGAGGACCGGCGACGTTGCGATGAGTGCTAGGAAAACAGAGAAAAGGAACATTGCAACCACCGACTGTGCTTGATTGATACCGAAGATGATAATCACGAGTGCGGCTACGATAACAAGAAAACGAGTTCCATGATGAGAATTACTTTGCTCAGTCATAATAACTTTTATTTCTCCTCCCAAAACCAAACAACATTCCTCTTGTCCCTTCAGCCTTGTAGTAATCTTTATATATCATGGTGTCACCGTTCCAGAGTCATCCTCGAACTCACCCACGCACCCACGATAGTTATCATCCGGCTACCCGCACTTGCGCCGCCCGAAGTAATTTGTTCTTCCAGAGATAGCCACGACGCAGTTCATCAACAATGGTTCCCGGTAGAATACTATCCTGTTTCGCCATTTCCACAGCTTCATGCAAATCATGGCTAAATGACATACCGACACTTTCGAAAGGGTGAATGCTATGCGTTTTCAGCAACACAAGGAATTTGTGATGGATGATTCGCACCCCTTGCACTAGAGGTGTATCTTCGTTACTTGTCCACTCCAATGCTTTCTCCATATCGTCAATAATTTCTAAGAGAGGAAGAAAGAATTCGCGCTTACCGTCCTCGGCAAGTTTATTCCTATCTCTTTCGACACGAGTACGATAATTCTGAAAGTCTGCAAGGATACGCAAGTTCTGGTCATACGCTTTTTGCAAATTCTCCCGTAATCTTTCATTTTCTACTCCTACATCACCCGAAGGAAGCAGTCTTTGTTCGTTCTCATAAGATAGTATTTCCATTATACACCTTTCTTGTTTTGTCAACCATTCAATATTTCGTAATCTGTTTAAGAAGGTTATTAACTATCAACTTAAAAAATTCCTTGAGAGCTTTTATCATTCCAAGTCGATTGTTCATAGTATTCAAAATGAAAAGCCTGCTTGTGCAACAAGTAATAATCGTCCTTTTTTTTCAATAGAAAAAAATGGAGCTAATTCCAGCCCAACATTTATTTTATTGGTAAGCTGAATGTTGACTATTCGCGCCATTTCTCCCAAATCCAGAAACATTGACAGTGCAAAACCGCCTCGACCGATTCCAATATCAACCGGTGAATCAACGCCAAAAATTCCTATCCCCGCGCTGAGTGGAAAACGATTCCCTGATTTTGAATCTATAAAATAGAAACGTACCATTGCGCTGAAGTTTCCGTAATCAATCGGATCGTCCGCCCGTGTATCGTATAACACTTTTGGGATGGCGAGTGCAAATCCCGGTTCAAACGTTGGACCCCGGACACGAAAATATTGTGTGATGGCATTAGCGCGGTCCACTGCGCCTATTTTAATAGTGTAATCCTGCTCAATATGGATACCAAGAATTGCCCAATCAGGCAGTGAATCTACCGGCACCAACACTTGCTCAAGTTCTTCCGGACGGATATTAGCATATGCACCGTAGGCAGTGCGATACTGAATGAACATTGCGCGATCTTTATACGGGTTTCCATGACTTCGATAGGTAACCACTCGTCGTTCGTACGAAGGCGCCGCTATACCATCTCGCAAATGTACGGTTGTTGTAATTCTAATAAATTGAGGTCCCATTTGAACCCGAATACTATCGCGGTGAAACCTCACCATAAGATTTCGAACTTGCTCGCGATCCAGTGTAACTGCTGTCCGGATATTATTGCTGCCGACTTCGGGAATAATGCTGACGTATCTACTGAGTTCTTCAACGTCTTGATATTCTTCCACTGCTATAACGCGATCTGTTTCATACTGAAATCGCCGCCCCTCAGAGTCAGTTACTCTAAGGCTGACCGGATATAATCCCGGTGTGACGGTTTGAGGTATGACAGTTACGTATGTGCGTTGTCCAATTGATTTTAATGTTGTTCCTTGGATAAGCAGTATTGGAGTAAAGGTTGCCGTTGTCGCAGTATCGTTTCGTTGAATGACTAAAAGAACCGTATCACCGGGAAAGTACACAGATTTATCAATAGAGATATCTATTCTCTCATCCTCGCACCTGGACTGAATAAGTATTGAAGTTTTTAGTTGTGCATTGACGCTGACGAATCCTAGTACACAAAGAAGAACACGTTTTATAATAATTGAAATAAACATGTCATCTCTTTGGCGGTCATCGGGATTACCTCACTTCAAAGGCAAGCTATTGTACCGCGCCCTCTGTTTGATTAGCCAAATAGTTTTCCATACCAATTTGCTTGATCTGAACACATTGTATTTCCGCCCAATCAACGTGCCCTTCTTCCATCTTCAATATCTTGGAAAGCAAGTCAACCGTACCCTGATCTTTAACTTCACGAGCAAGTTTAATTGCTTCGTTATATGAACGTACTGCATCAAGTTCATCGCTACTATCGTTGTTGATCATTTCTGATACTGTCTTGCCTATTTTGATGGTGTGAAGTTTGGTGACTGTCAGCAGTCCTTCAAGAAATATTATCCTTTCGATAAGCCACTCAGCATGATGCATTTCATCCATTGCTTGTTTTCTGATATCCGTATGAAGTTTGTTATACCCCAGTTCTCACACATTTCAGAATGTACCATATACTGGTTGATTGCTGTAAGTTCATCAGCCAATAGTTGATTAAGTACTGTGATTAATTTTTCATTCCCTTTCAATGGGTTTTCCTTCTCTATGTAAGCCAAAAATATTTTTGGATAATTTTAGGTTTTGTTACTGTGGCGAATTGTCTTAGGCGGATTCAGAAAGTGTTTCAGCACTTTCATCGCAATCTGGTAGTCAGTCATCTTGTCTGTCGTTTCTATTCCGGCAATTCGAGCGCCTAAATCTTCGCACTCAAGACTTGTTTTGAGTTCGGTTTTTGCCTTGTCCGGACCAAGAATAAGAATTGAATCTGCTCGATGAAGAAATGATGCGACGGTAGAATAGTACTCCTTGAGATGGTTGTTAAACCGGAAATCTTGTTGCTTTTTCTGTTCTCCTCCTGAAGAATGAACCTGGTTTCTATTTTTGGCAACTATGGAATGAATTTCCTCCACATCATCTGTTACATGTACTACTATAGCTTTTCTACGGTCTATCCATACGCCAACGTTATTCTTCATAATTATTTCTCTTATTTGTTAGATTTATTCGAGGTTACGGCATCCTTTTAAAAAAGCAAATGCCATTACTTGAAGTCCCGGTTTCTGGAGTATTTCAACGAACGTGACATTGTAAATATTTTGTAAGAATCAAAACTTTTTTACGGACTCAATGGGAAGCGAAGCCTGCGGAACCTGTAAATTAAAGTTACGCAGAGTGTTCTCGCTAACGGTAGAACCGTACGAAGGATGGTCCGTTGCGATGATCGTATAAAGCGGTATGAGTGTTCCGTTCGGATGTTTTTGCCAGCCGAGGAATACTGCATCTGATTTCTGAAGTGATTGATTCGTATTATTAACCATTGTAACTTTCTCTAAATAATCAGAAGCTAGAAATACGGATGCCCCGCTTCCCTAATGCGGGACATCCACTAACAGCTTTCATGATAAAAGAAGATACGACAAATTTGATACAAGAATCAATCACCCAATAGGATGAAAAATGGACTACACCTTTCGAACTATGAAAAATAATGTAGTATTCATATTCATTAATGATTGTCAAGCCATTCAAGCATCGCTCG
>SCUC01000384.1 GCA_004322375.1 Bacteroidota bacterium | reverse complement strand
TTGAAAATGATACTTTACCAAATTGTGTTATACAAACCTTTTCTCCTGTAATTGGAAATACTACAAGATTTTTGTTTACTTGATTGATTATTTCTGCCCTTTCTTTATCTCGGTAACTCACATACATTAAATCACTACGTAATTTATCTAAAAGCATGTCATTATCTATGTTACTAATTAGACGAACTCCGGAAAAAATGAATTGATCTAAATTGAATATGTTCCCAATTATTATTTCTGTGAAGAAACCTAAAGGGCTAGTATTGTTTAACATTTGTAAATCAGTTGAATCTAGTTTAGCGGTGGGATAGTTCATCGTCTCAGGATAATGCTTAAAATTAATTTCTGGATTAGCATGAACAATTACTTTTAAATTGTGCTTAATAATATGCCACGGATGATTAAGTAGGAAACCTTCCCTAGTGAAAGAAAAAAGACTTATAAAAAAAAGTATCTTTAAGCTTGCGTTACTAAATGGATAACTGGTTATTAACTGTGCATGCTCATTTCCACTAGGTAAATGAAGTAATAAGTAGGCGCAAAAATCTTTTGTTAAATCTTCGATGAGCTCTTCGTGAAAAGGTAATAAATTTGATTCAAGAGAGTCCCTAGTTAGGTTCAGTGGGAATTGAAAACGTTTGTCAAATACACAAATAGTAGGTAAATAAAACGGATTGCTAATATCATTTTTCCACCAATGTATTTCACTCTCTTGGTTTTCCTTGTATCTAACAATAATTCCATTAAGAGCTAGGAAATCATTATGAACAAAACCACCTATAGGCATTTTAGGCTCGTTTTTATCTGCTATATTAAAAACATCATCGATGTTATACGACCAATAAATTCCACTGTAATCTTTATGTATTATTTTTCTCCAATCATTTTTTTTACTAGAAAAATAACTGTCAGGGAAATGGAATTCTTGAGAAAGAATTTTTCCAAATAATCTTATTTCTACAGAGGGATTTTGTAAAACATACCAATTCAGAATAAGAAAGTTTTCTTCTTCTCCTTCAATAGCTTCAATCATCAAATTGATTTCTGTTACAAAAACTTCATTTAGATGTATTTTTATCTGAGTACCAAAATAAAGTTTTGTTTCTCTCAATAAGTGAATTTGGTTTTCATTCAATCCCGCCTCAAACCCCACCCCATCCTCTTCCTTCGCGTCAATATGTCTTGTCCCCACCTCCATCCTATCACCCAGCAAAAGCGCAGCAAGCGCGCCTATGCCAAACCTGCCGGAGCGGAGTACAGTTGATTTTCCTTCTTTCGTAAACTCTTTTTGCCAATAATCAGATTGCCGGAACGAAGCCCCAGCCTTAAGAAAATAATCTCTCACTGTTTCGGCTGTCATGCCAATGCCTTTATCAGTAATTGTGAGGTAATGGTTTCCATCCTCGTGTTTATCTATGGAAATAAGTACATCTGCCTCCTGTTCGGGAAATGGTAAAGTTTTCATGTCAATATTGTGCATCTCACAATATTTTCTCATTTCACGCACTGCATCAAGAGAGTTTTGCAAAAGTTCGCGTACGCCTATTTCGGGTCTATCACCGTAGAGCGGTTTTATCAACAGTTTGAGAAGTGATGCTCCTTCTGTATCAAACGCGGCGTGCATTGGGTAGTATGCAGGTCTTTCGTCTTCGATGAATTTCTTTTCATCATCCAGATTTGATTTAACTCTCCTTAATGATATGCCAAAATCCTTTTGCAATTTTTGTTTGCTGTAAACTTCCCCCATCACTGCCCAGGAAGTATCAAGTTCCGTTTGCAATCCCTTGAGAAGCTTTTTTAATTTCAAGAACGTAGTTGCATCTTTTGGTTTACCTACAACAGATAATGCTTCTTCATCATTATCATCTCGCTTTACATCTTCTACCGCAAGATGAACATCCCACTCCTCTTGAGAAATTGGACTGCGTAAATACTGCACACCTAATAACCATTCGTTTGTTCTTACTTTTTCAATTTGTAAATAGTCAGCAATACGCAGCAACACCATTAAATATATCGGATGCGTTTTATACGGGTCAACAATGCTTTTATATTTCTTGATGAGATAAGGATAGGTATCACGCAACGACATATTATGACTGCGGGCAACAAAGCCGGCAAGGTCTCTTATATAAACAGGTTTATCGGGTCGTTTCTCAACTGTTCCTTTTCCCTCGTTGTGTGGATAACCGAAGAGAGCAATTTCATGAGCTATGCGCGCATGATGACGACGAATAAATTCCCCGTAATATTTTCTATGCCCTTTCGACCATTTACTTGAATCTTTATTTTCGTCAATATGACAAATATTG
>SCUC01000383.1 GCA_004322375.1 Bacteroidota bacterium | reverse complement strand
GCACCATTTCTTTTACCTCAGGATTGTTGAGCGTAGAATGGATTTGGTTTATTTCATTTCGAATGATACTCAATAAATCTGACTTGTAGGGACCTCGAAGGCGCACGATAATTTTTCTGTTCAACGGCTCAGCTTTGATCAATGCATCGGTTTTCTGATGTAGAAGAACCAATCCGTTTTTCCAATATAGCTCGCCCTTTAATAAACGGTGTTGGCGTACCATCAATCGTGTAAGTATTCCTGCCGGCATAAAATCATAATGATATTCAAAGCGTAAATTGTCGTTTTCCTCCCAATTCAATTCAGGCTCGCTTGCAGGCAATCGTTCCGGCACAATATAGGTAGTCGTGTCAGCTAATTTGAAGGTTAGCTCGAATTTCTGCATCAGCTCAAGAAAGTATTTATATTCCTGTTCATCATAGTCGCTCCAGAAGCGTTTCAGTTCACTGTAATAAAATTTCCCTTTCGCTTCCTCTACTTCTTTTTGGTCTAACAGCTTATAAACGGCTTTGGTCGCCCAATCCGGCTTCAAGAAAACAATCTCCCTGAGAATTGCATTATCCCCGAAGTGAAGAAACACTCCGAGGTCATGATAATACTTGCTTAAAGAATCCGCCTGTTCTTGCTCTATCCTGTTTTTCTTGCAGATGTTGCAGTACTCTTTGTACGTGATATACTTTTCAGTTCTTGATTCCAACTCCCTGCGTATTTCAGTCCACGCTTTAGGTAGCATATTGCCGACCAGGGGGAGCTTTGTTATTTCTTCTATGATATACTTTTGTAGCTCAGCAATCCCTTCGCCCGTAGATGCGCTGACGCTGAAAAAGCGTTTCACGTTTGTAAATTTATCCGTTATGCTTTTCCCGTCAATTTCTTTTCTCCGTTCATCTGCTTTGTTCATCACGACAATGACCGGAGCGTTATCGGAAAGAAGCCGAATAACATTAAGCCAATAATCAAAGCTCGTGATATCTTCATCACTGCGCGCTTCCCAGACAAACAGATATAAAGAACGTTTAGTGAGAAAAAACTGATGAGTTGAATGGTAAATCTCCTGTCCTCCAAAATCCGAAAAATTAATGTCAAATGGGGACATGGTGGTATCTTTATTTCTCACTGCGTTATTTATAGTCCATCGAAAAATCTCTATTCCTTCCGTACTCAGTGTTGTTTCGGGTCGTTTCCCATACACAAGATGATACTTAAGCCAGCTTTTACCAACGTCTCCCTGCCCTACAACAAGCAATTTTGCCTCAAACAATTGCACCGTTCCCTGACGCTTCAATTCCTCAAAATAATTCTTTATCGCCTGCTTCCCCTGTTTTACAACTTCAATAGGAGGTTGTTCAAGCGGATTATCGAAGAAAATGATGCTCCTTTCTTTGTATCCTTTCCACCAAAAAATATCTACCGTAAAATCAGTAATCCATTCCGGAAGGTGATGGATTGGATTGCTCCTTACATCAAGTTGCGTGAGGTTCTTGAGTTCCTTGAGGGGGGTCAAGTCGCTGATTTGGTTTACGCTTACATCAAGTTGCGTGAGGTTCTTGAGTTCCTTGAGGGGGGTCAAGTCGCTGATTTGGTTTACGCTTACATCAAGTCGTGTGAGGTTGTTGAGACCTTTCAGTGATGTGACATCAGAGAGTTGGTTATTACCCAAGTAAAGTATCGTAAGGTTGTTGAGTTCTTTCAGGGGTGTTATATCTGTGATTTTGTTTTTCCCCAAGTCAAGTCTCGTGAGGTTGTTAAGTTCTTTCAGGGGGGTGACATCAGTGAGTTGGTTATCTCTCAAGAAAAGTTGCTTGAGGTTGTTGAGTTCTTTCAGGGGGGTGAAATCGCTAATCTCACACTTTTGAAGACTTAAGGCAACGATTTTTTTTTTATCGTTGAGAGCATACATATTCAATCCCTTCCCAATGATAAGGTTGGCAATCCCCGCTGGTCTCAGAGTTATCTTATACTTTTTCTTAATTTCTTTTAATATCTCTAAATCACTCATAACTGCATCCTTGAATGTTTTTTGTGTTTACAACGAGTAAACTTAAGAATAGTTTTTACGGTAAGCAAACCTCGCTCTAAATACAGTTTACAGTTTACAGTTTACAGTTTCCGGTTTACTGTTTACTACCTACGGCTCGTAGAGTTTCCTGTAAACTTAGTACTTGGTATCCCGCCTTGCGGTACCTTCGCTACACTACGACTTGGTACTTTGTCGAAGCAAAGCAGAAATCTCGATGCAGATCAAATGTTAGTCTTGAAGTGCAGATATCCCACAACCTATCACCTAAGCCGCTCACATCCCACATCCCATATCCCATATCTCAAATCTATCAGCAGACTACACCTCAATCTGCGTATGCAGACCAATCTCCTCCAGCACGCCGCTCACGTGAATGCACGAAGGCATATCGCCTTCAAACACCGCCGCTTTACCGTGCGAGTGAACTTCCCACGTTAGTGCTTTCGCCCTATCCGCGCTGCACTTGACTGCTTTGATAATCTGCACGATTACTTCGTCAAACGTATGAATTTCATCATTAAAGAGAATCACTGTCGAAGGCGTATCCAACCCGATACCGACGTCTTCATCCAGCTCCATTTCCGGCATCTCGATTGCGTTCATAACAACAACATTTTCTGTAATAATTGATGTTACATAAGAACAATTTTTACAAGAACTCTTGTTGCAACCCTCCGAACTCAACCCCTCTACGAGGTCATAGACCCCTCTTCCCCCTTCTCTTGCTAAGAGAAGGGGGAAGGGGGATGAGTTAGAGTCGTGAAAACGAAAGTTCTGACAATTTAACATCAATTTGTACATAACATCAATAATTATTTCTTCCATACTCAATCTTATGAAAAATACAATTCTTTTCCAAAGCTATTGATAAAGGAATTTTATGCTCCACGACATTGTTTTTCTTTCCCGTTTACAATATATTTAAATAATGAATAAACGATACCGTGTTTCCCTGTTTCTCAATATCGCCCTCTTTCTTGCATCTTTTATTTGTGTATTCTTCTTCGTAGTAACTTCTCCCGGAATAGACGAACAGAAAACCGAGAAAAAAGAAGAAGGCAAAGCGTTAGACGCGTTCAACTGGTGGTACGGGCAGCGAGCATCAACACAGGGATTAATCCCAACGCAATCTATAGAACGCGCTCACCGCTATGCCGCGCGGGCGTTCAAGAAAGAAAAGCCCCAAAGACATACTAACGGAGTCCTCT
This sequence comes from Bacteroidota bacterium, assembly GCA_004322375.1. Classification (GTDB taxonomy): domain Bacteria; phylum Bacteroidota; class Ignavibacteria; order UBA10030; family SZUA-254; genus FW602-bin19. Next base: position 6,995 of record SCUC01000383.1, on the reverse strand, counting down.
CCCAATGGGAATCCATCGGACCGAACAACGTTGGCGGCAGGGTGCTTTCCCTTGCCGTTGATCCCCTCAATCCGAATATCCTTTGGGCTGGCTCGGCAAGCGGCGGCTTGTGGAAATCCACGACCAAAGGAATCGGCGCGGACGCGTGGGATTACGTCAGCACCGGATTCCCCACAATCTCTGTCAGCGCGATTGCAATAGACCAAACTAATCCTGCCACGATGTATATCGGCACGGGCGAAATCAGCTATTATCTTGTTCCGCTCGTCGGAACGCCGGGCGCACGCGCCTCCTATGGGATGGGTATCTTAAAATCCACCGATGCGGGAACGACTTGGCAGCAAACCTCGCTCACCTCCGACTTTTCCGATATTACCGCCATACAACGGATTGCGATAAATCCGCTAAATTCTAACACGCTCTATTCAGCCACGAGCGAGGGAATCTTTAAAAGCACGGATGCCGGAGAATCATGGACACAGGTTCTTTCCGTCGTCATGGCAATGGATGTTGTCATCATTCCCTCCGATACCAATACCCTGATTTCCGCTCATGGAAATTTAAATTCCTCGCCTAACCAGGGGATGTACCGCACGACGAATGGCGGTTCGACATGGATACAGCTTTCCGGCGGGCTGCCGACAATGAATTTCGGAAGAACTGCTCTCTCTGTCGCTCCTTCTAACCCGAATATTATTTATGCGGGAATAAGCAATGGCAGCTCGCTGAATATCATTGGTCTGTATAAATCCACCAATATAGGTATCACATGGTCACAAATGTCAACAATCAATTATGTCGGCGGGCAGGGATGGTATAATAATGCTGTTGCCGCTCACCCGCAAAACGAAAATGTAGTTTTCTGCGCGGGCTTGGATTTATACAAGTCAACAGCGGGCGGCGCAAATCTGACTCATAAATCGAACTGGACTGCAGGTTATTCATATCAAATCCCCCCCGGAGAAGCAGAGGGTACGTTCTTGTATGTTCATGCCGATCACCATGCGATTGCCTTTGACCCTCTTGATACAAATGTGGTATATCTCGGAACCGATGGGGGAGTATTTCAATCAACCGATGGAGGAGAAACCTTCGCCGGCAGGAACGGCGGATTTGTTACTACCCAATTTTATTCCGGCTTTGCAAACTCTGCCACAAACCAGAATTTTGCATTCGGGGGATTGCAGGATAATGGCGTGTTGAAATATGTCGGCTCTGTTGCATGGGACAAGGTTGACGGGGGCGACGGAGGTTGGTGTGCCATCAACCCGGCGAACAACAATATTGTATATGATGAATACGTCTATCTCATGATGTCACGCTCTGTGAATGGGGGCGCAAGCTTTTCACCAATAACCAACGGGCTTTCCGTCGGTTCAACGAACGCAAACTTTATCGCGCCGTTTGTCATCTCTCCTTCTAATCCGAATATCCTCTACGCAGGCGCGAAAAATATCTTCAAGACAGTGAACGGCGGAACAAACTGGACTGCAACAAACGGCGGCGCCAACCTGAACGGAACAAAAATTTCGTGTATTGCAGTTTCATGGACAAGCCCCGACACACTCATGGCAGCAACGGGAACCGGAACGTATAACGCTTCCCCTCTCTTTCAAGTTTTTGCCTCGCATAATGGCGGAACAACCTGGTCGAATGTTACAGGAGTTCTCCCTGAACGTTATCCTACTGATATTTATTTTGATACAAAGAAAAGCGCGACGGCGTTCATTACTTATAGCGGTTATGGCGGCTCGCATGTTTTTAAAACGACGAATTTAGGGCAGAGCTGGATTGATATTTCTTCAAATCTTCCCGATATTCCTGTTCAATCCATTGTCAATGACCCCGAAGAACCTGAACATCTTTTCGTTGGATCGGATTTGGGAGTATTTCTTTCTACGGATGGAGGAGCAAGCTGGAACGATTTTAATGCAGGCATGCCCCCGGCAATGGTAACAGACCTCACCACGTTTAACCCGACAGGGATTCTTCGCGCGGCAACGTTCGGCAACGGCGTTTACCAGCGAGAACTACCTCGCACGCCAACATTAACACTTGTCTCCCCCTCCGGCGGCGAACTGTTTGTTTCAGGAAGACAGTATCCAATAACATGGACTCAGAAACACACCGGTATCCTCTCTCTCCAGCTATCCTTAAACGGCGGTGCAACATGGGATACAATTGCTAATGGCGTCGCTGCAGCAAGCGAGTCGTTTCTCTGGACTGCCCCCCTTGATTCTACGAAGGAAGGGAGAATACGTATCATCCACCTTGAAGATGGAACTGCGCTTGATTCAACGGAAACATTTTTCTCCATCATTTTGAACCCGGACGTTTTAGCAAATTGGAACTCGGTTTCAGTACACCTCAACGTCGCCAATCCGTTGAAAGATTCCCTCTTCCCCACCTCGATAGGAGAAGCCTACTCGTTTCACAACGGCTACATTAATTTGGATACGTTAGCCAACGGGTATGGATATTGGATAAAATTTGAAGAACCCCAGCATGTCAATATCGAAGGTGACTCTATTTTTTCTCTTACGGTGAACGTAAATCCCCGATGGAATCTCATCGGCTCTATTTCAATACCTGTTGCCGTAACACAACTACAGCAAAGCATTGATGGACTCATTACATCGCCTATATATGGTTATGATGATGGTTATTATATCGCTGATTCCATAAAACCGATGCGAGGCTACTGGGTAAAAGCAAGCCAAAGCGGAGAGGTAACATTATCGAGTAGCAGCGCAAAGAACCAAAAAGTTGATTTGATTTCAGAACGTATCAACGAGTTCACATGTATTACGATAAGCGATAAAACGGGAAAATCTCAACGCCTCTATCTCGGCATGTCGCAACCGGAATATACTGCCCTCAATATTGAAGCGCCGCCAAAGCCCCCCGGAGGCGCGTTCGATGCGCGTTTTGCATCAAACTCGTTTGTGACATTATTGCCAGAGCGTAGTGAACGCGATATCGAGTTACCAATCTCCATTGCTTCCGCTGCGTTCCCGCTCACAATAACGCTTACGCATGATAATAATATTGGCTACGTGTTAATGCTCGATTCAGAAAAAGAATCATCACCACTCGATGAGGGAACATCACTACAAATTACACGCCCCTCACGCGTTTTAGCCGGAAGCGAAGAAGCTCAAATCATCCTCACGGCAAAACAAGAAATTGAATCACCAAATGCTTTCAGGCTCGAACAAAATTACCCGAACCCTTTCAATCCTGTTACTGTTATAGGTTATACGTTATCGGTTAGTAGTCATGTAACGTTGAAAGTGTATGACGTGCTGGGAAGGGAAGTGGTTACGCTTGTTGATGGATTTCAGGCTTCAGGTTTCAAGTCTCAAACGTTTGATGCGAGTGTATTGCCAAGCGGAATATACTTTTACCAGCTCTCCGCAGGCAAATTTGTTGAAACGAGGAAAATGCTGCTACTGAGGTAGGTCATCAGTCATTGGTCATTCGTCATTTGTACCTTGTACTTGGTTCTTTGTACTCCGTTCTATGTACTTTTACTTGGTACTTTGTACTTCGTCTGTTGCTTTAAACCTGCCTACTGCTCGGAGAGAGACTCGAACCTGTTATCGCATATCTCATATCCCATATCCCATATCCTGTATCTTATATCTTGCATCTTACATCTTGTAATCAAAGAATCCCTTTTTCCGCAAAGCTGGTATAAGTATTCCCGGCGATAATGATATGATCATGCACAGGAATGCCGATAATTTTTCCGGCTTCTACTAACTGTTTCGTTACCTGCATGTCATCTGCGCTGGGCTCCGGGTTGCCGCTTGGGTGATTGTGAAGAAGAATAATGCTTGCCGCAGGCTCAATAATTGCCGGCTGAAACACTTCGCGCGGATGAACAAGTGATGAATTTAAGGTCCCGCGGGTTATATCAACATCGCGTAGCAAATGATTCGACGTATCGAGCAATAGTATCTTAAACACTTCCTGCTTCAGGTCCCGCATCAACGGAATATAGATTGATGCAACCACGTCGGGAGAATAGAGAGAATGCTTCGTTTGTGAATTAAGCTGAGAGGCGATCCGCTTTCCTATCTCGAACGACGCCGCAAGAGAAATTAATTTCGCTTGTTGTAAGCCGGGAATCTTCGCTCGTATCAGTTCCTGCACGCTCCGGTTCGAAAGCCGCGCAAGCGATTCAAATTTCTTCATCAGTTGCTTACCAATATCTACTGCCGTTACATTGCGCGTTCCTGTTCTTATTAAAATCGCGAGCAACTCTGCGTCAGTCAATTTATCCGCCCCCTGTTTGATAAGCTTTTCGCGCGGACGATCCTCCTCGGGCCAGTCTAAAATTCTTGTATGGCTGCCGTTCGGTTTGCCTGTGCTGTAGTTATCGTCGCTCATGATTTGTTTACTGTTTACTGTTTCCAGTTTATAGTTTTTGTTATTAGGTATTTGAACTTGGTTCTTGGTTCTTGGTTCTTCGCTCTTTGCTCTTCGCTCACTGCTCATATCTCATATCTCACATCCCACATCTCACATCTGGCATTATTCTACCGTAACCTCGGTAACTCTCTGAACAACGCCCTCGTCAAACTGAAGAATTTGCACAACCCGGTTCACGCGCCCTTTGCTTAACGTAACCGTAGAATGCGCGCCCTCCCAAAACTGAATATTGCTCAAACAATCCCGAAGGGATTCTCTAGTTATTGAACCCCGCTCAATGCAGGAAAGAATAAGGTTCATTGTATCGTAGCCGAAAAGCGTATATTTCGTCGGTTTCTTCCGCAATTGTTGCTGCAGGGAGATGAATGCCGGATCGTTTTCATTCATAAAGTAATCGGAACAGAATATAACGCCTTCCGCGTACCGTCTCTGTATTTCAAGCTGAGATTCATCATACCATTCCGCGCTTCCAAGCAACTGCGCCTTAATATTATAGTACATCATCTGAGATGCAATCACTCCGATATCATCGGAGCTTGCGACGGGGGCAAACACGCCTTGAATTGTTGAGATAGGCAGTTCCATATTTGATGCGGTTGAACGAGGGTTTATTATGGTAAGATTCAATGCGCGGGCTGTTTTCAAACCGTTTGTTTCGAATAATCTTGAGACTGGAACTCTTCCTCGCGATGCTATCAACGAATCAACAAGCGTAGCGGAAGCTCCCGCCTTGATTATTCTTTTCCGCAGGGAGCCGCTTATCTTTTTTTCGAAAGAAACCTGCGGCTCAGAGCGCACGTTCGATTTCCTGAGCGCAAGAAACTTCTGGCTCAGGTCGTCGCTGATTTTTTCGTACGTTTCGTGAGCTGTGACGTTCGCTCCTAACCGTTTCGCTTCCGCAATAAACGCAGAGGTCAGCGTGTTCGCTGTCGGATTATTCGGCGCGATGACGCCAAGAGATGTCATTGCCAATTGTTTCACCGCGTAGTGCGCAAGAGCTTTGCCGTGCATTGCTAAATCGGCATTTGCCTGAAATATATACTCGCTCATCCCTGCTAACCCGACGGTATTGGCAATAGGCGCAACAAGCGGAATCTTTCCGGCGGATGCTTCCGGAACGCACGCTTGCACCATGTTGCTAAATAATGGTCCTATGAGAGCGACGGTATTGTTATCAGAAGAGAACTCTTTTACAATGTTTTTAGCAAGAAATGAATCAAGCTCTGTGTTTTTGACATCAAGAACAATTTCAATTTCTGTGTCGGTCTCTTCAAATTGAGCTTGTGCAATTGTCATCCCCTCAATGACTTCCTCTGCCGCTTTCTTAATTGAGCTACCGGAAGAAGCCGACATCAGGGGTAGCAAAGCGCCTATTCCTATGGTTTTCGTTTTTCGTCTCTTGGGAACAGGCGGAGGCGAAGATTCAGGGTCACTTGAGAGAGCAGTTTCATTTCTCGCAATAAGTTCTTTCAGGAAATCGTTTTGCGTTTCATCGCTGAGCTCTTTTGTTTCCGATGGACTAAGAACAAACCTGACAAGCGAATCGAGTATGAGTTCCGATTTGATTGTTCGTTCATCACGTACTCCGGGTTGAAGAACATTGAGAAATTCTTTTACGCTTGACGTGTATTCTTGCAACAAAAAATATGTGGTACCGAGCGTAAAATGCGCCTCGCGGGCATATTCCGATTGAGGAAACCGTTTCAGAAAATTATTCAGCAAGAACATCGCCTGCGCCTCTTCACGGATGCTCAACCACGATTTCGCTCCCATAAGGTAGCTTGCCGTCGTTCGCTGATGAATAGGATTAATGTTCAGCGCCGTTTCAAACAGCTCCGCGGCATTTTCAAACGAACCGGCGTGATACATTTCCAGCCCGCGCGAGAACAGCGTCTCCGCTTCAGCGTTGTGCCGAAACTGCTCTTGTGCATTTCCCGACGCGCTAATGAACAAGAGAAAGAAAAGCGTTGTTGTTTTCAAATAAATCTTTTTGATCAAATACTGCCAAAGAATAATATAGCTACACACTTCAATACTCAGCCTGGATACTGTTATCGGTCATTTTAAATCAAGAATTCCGAATGTTTCCGAGTAAGAAATATTCAAATCAATGAATTGAAACTTTGGCTGTGAGTATTGCTTCAAAAGATTGTAAATTTTTAAGCTCTCGATATCTGAGGAAAGATAAAACTCAATCTGAAATTCACTATCAGCTTGAGCAAAGAGCTTAGTGTCATTTGGAATAATATTACGTTCTTTTATTTTTAATTTGTTCTTGTGCTGAAAAATGATTTTAGCGAATTCTCCAGCCCTTTTTCCATGACCAAGATTAAACGGCAGGATCTGGAGATTTTTTAATGGCAGTTCGTGGACGTCGCCCCCTACACAATATTCCGCAACTGAGATAGTTGAAATCATCATGACGATGTCTTTTTGCAGAAAATATCGAAAGTAACCATCTGCATTTTTATACAACGGATCCGAATCGTTTAGGAACCGGAGGAAAAAACTCGTATCCAGCAGCGCAGCGTTATGCGTCATATCCTCCACGCAGTTGC
>SCUC01000382.1 GCA_004322375.1 Bacteroidota bacterium | reverse complement strand
GTATCTGAGTCGCTTCTATCATTGCTGCTCGTGCCATCATGCGCTATGCTTTTGACAAGGTCGCCGGCAACATTGAAAATCCTTATTGTACACTTGTCGGGCAAACCGGTTATCTTTACTCTTCTGTTAAACTGGTTTTGGTCATAAGAAGAAAAACCGTAGTAAGGATTAGGCACCACTTTGATATGGTATTTATCCAATTGACCCGATGCCATAGAAGCATTAAATGAGGGATTTGCTGTTGTTCGGATCGTAAACGTATCAGAAAGTGCATTCGGTTTGGCAGATAGAATACGGAATGTAGTGCCAACTTCTGGGATAGCTTGGTTATAAAGTCCCGATGGAGGTGGATTTATTTCAGAAGTGGATGTATCCCCATTCCAATTCACTAAGACCATTCGCGCCATCACTTCTGTTTCATCTCTACTTCCATCGTATGTATTACCGATCATCTCCGCTTCGGAAGCCAAGTAGCCGGCTTGTCCGGGTGAATCGTCTGTTGGTTTTTGCCAGTATATCCAATCGGTATAAGGGTCATTCAATCCTCCCGAAATCGAATGGTCAACTGTTCCCGCCGCACGGAGAGTATCAGGTGTAGGGCTCATGCCGAATTGTGCATCCCCATCATCATCTAATAACCAGGGAACTAAGCGATAATCATCGCTCTGGTCATCGGGGGTGCCAATGCCTATATTCCATAATTCGAAAGGTACTTGAATTGCAGTAGTGCCACTAACATACGCGTCAAACCCATAACCGCCTGCTGCTGTAAACCTAATTTCAAAATCATAGGGTATGATTTCTGCCCAGTTATCACCCGAACGGGTTGTTCGGTCAATAAATGCGTCATAACTTGACCGTGCCCCGTTATCTCCCGTATGTATTCCCCAGTGACCGCCGCCTATTTGCTGGTTATCAGACGGCGCTTCATCGGTTGTTGGGTGAGGAAAACCGCTGGAGTTAAAAGCAAACGCTCCATAATCAGGCGGGTCAAGCGCTCCTGAACCATTCGACACCACAAGAAAATTTTTGAAGTCTGGAGCCGGACCAAATACCCTAAATTGAATTCCGTCAACCACGGCAAATTCATTTTGTGTTGATACGTCAAGCACTGAACCCTGATTTACTTGATAATAGCTCTCATCCACCTCAGTATTTGGGTCATCCGCCTTATTGAACTGGACAAAATCGCCTAAGTCTTCATCCCACAATTTCCACACGAGCAATTTTGTTGTATCTAACGCGACTGTATCTATCACCGTTACACTATCGAAGATCACTTTGTAAGTGTGCCCGGTTACTTTTGTTGGGTCAACAACTGTTGTATAAACTGCTCCATCGCTTTTTCCAACATGGTCTGCCGTATCCTGTGCCGTCGCAGCAACCACATTCCCAAGCGTCGGTTTGCGCGGAACTGCCTTCACAGCGTTCCGACTTTGCGTGCTTTCTAACGTAATTGGAGCAGCGCCGCTTCGTATATCCGGTTGAGCGTCATAGGAAGTTACTGCATAATAATAGGTTTGCTCATTCGTTACATCATCATCCACGTATGTATAATGAAGACCTTTGTCATCGCCAATGGGAATCCTGCGAAGTGTATTAATCAGTGAATCCTGTACAACCCATGTCGTTTCGGGGATTACAGTTATGCCGTCAGCTTTGTCAAACTGCGCTAATAATTCCCAGCTTCCAACGGTTCCATCCGGACTACGATATACTTTATACCCTGCAAAATCTCGCGTCCTGTAATTTGGAATGGTAAGATTTGCTAATTCCGGATAGTGGTCTTCAGCTATTTCAGGAGAATTATCCCATTGCAGGGCAACCTTTCCATCGAAAGCTATTGCTGTGAGATTGGGCGAAGGAGGCGGCTGTGGAAGTAAAAATTTCGCGTCGTAGGCTTGTTGCGCAATCAAATCTGTGGTTCTCAGATATTCAATTGCATCCATGTTATCGGAGCCTTTGCCTCCAACGCATCCAAGCACAACAATCTGAGTATCTCCCACTGCAAGGTTAAACGGACCTGTGCAGAGCATCATGCGCTTATCGTTCGGCAGCGGGTCAAGATTCGATGGATTGCCGGTTACAGGATCTTCAGGATATGTAAACCGGCTTGCTTTTGGCGTGCCATCCTTTTCCAAACCGCGCATGAGATTATACAATTCTACATCATTTTCGGGGTCGCCTTCAGGTCCTCGGACATTGATATATCGAACTGTGGTACTTAATCCCATTGTCTTCTTTCCCGGAACAACATGCTGAACGAAACCGTCTTGTGTCAATTCCAGATACTTTGCTGTATCGGTTTCTTCTCCCGGCACAACGGGACCCTGGAAGAAATCAGCCCCGTATGCTGAACCCCCGCCGCTTATCGGATCGCTATTATCTGCATTATAGGTGAATACCATGCTGCTGGATGTATCCGTTGCGACAAGGTCGTTGCCGGCATTATCAACATCTGCATCAAACCAGGCAGCGATATACACATCGTTTAAATTCTTCGTTCCTTTGTTGATAATTTTGTAGTACATAAAAAATACATCGCTGTAACCGGTGATGTTCACCTGTATAGAAGCCTGTTGAACTTCAAGTCCCAACGGATCCTGGTTGGAATCATCCGGTATTCTATGAAGTGCAGGATCCATATCGTTATACACACTCCAGCTCATCAAATCGCCGATAATGAGAGGAGTTCCATCTGCTTTGACAGGAGCACCGTATTGACCTGGCCAATTTGCGTAATCATCAGTTGCGTCCCCGTTGGTGCCGATTGGGGTTCCATCGCTTCCGTCGCTGTACAATGCAAAGAGTTTATTATCTGCACTCCCCGGATCGGTGGCTTGCGGCACTTCCGTTGAATCGCGTGGGTCTGATTTTGTCAAAGCGCCCGGTTGAAACTCAGAGTCAAAATCCACAACGCTTACGGTAGGTACGCCATTTACTAATGCGCCTATTTGGATGCCTGCGGCAAAAATAACATAGACTTTTGTTCCTCTGGGAAATTCCCCTCCTGCTCCGCCTGCATCGGGAAGACGTCCGCCAACATCCTGAGCATACGGACCGTAATTCGTCATCTCAAACGCCCAGTTATTCCCTGTCATGGTAAACTGGTTCTGCACGGCAGTTTTATCTACCTTAGCGTGCCGTTGCCGAAAATTAGGTCGTCCGGCGAAGGATAATTCTGCAAGTGTCATCGTCAGGAGAACAACAATCGTTACAACACTGTAAATTTTTAGTTTCATACAAATTTTACCTTTATAACTTTTACAAAGTTTTTTATGGATTATATCGTTGTGTCGGAAAACAGTCTCGCTTAAAATGTAATAATCATACCGAGACGTACTTCACGAGGCGAGTCATATTTTCGCACGTTATTTCCGTTGCTGTTCACATCTGCGCCGGCTAGCCGGTCATTGTACTTGTTAGCATAATCTGAACCTGTTGTATAGCTTTTGGTATCTGTTTCATAAATGTTCATGATATCCTGAGCGTCTTCTGTGCCAAGGAAACCGTCATTGTTTGCATCGCCTGTCGCTTGATACACTGCGAGCAGATTTTCAGTATTCAGCAGATTTAATATCCTGAGATAAAAATTTGTTGAAAAAGGTCCCATATCTATTTCTTTATCTATCTTTAAATCTATTCGTAATGTCCAGGGCCCATATCGCGAGTTTACGGCATCCAACGGGGCATCTCGTGGCACAGATTGTGAAATAGTTGCCGGGGCAGAAGGATACTTCTCGACCGGTGTGTAGGGGAATCCGCTTCGCGCTGTCATCAAAATATTCGCTCCCGTCCGGTCAAGAAAATTACTTCCATCTCCTCCTTCGTTCCGGATGTCAACGTTAGCAGAAATGGTATGACGCTGGTCGAATCCTAGCGGTTGAGTAAACTTTGCCGTATTATATCCTAACCAAACTGCATTAAAGTTTTCCCTGCTCGCCGAGCCGGTTCCCTGAGCAAAAGCTAAACTATAGGCAAACCTACCCGATACGGGTCCCATTCGTCGAATGTCAAGATTAAGGTCAATTCCTTTTATCGTTCCATAATCTTGATTGGTGAGAAGATACAGCGCGGCGCCCCCGGGAGCCGATGTAGCCGTATATCGGAGATTGACAAGATCTTTGGTGTCCTTATAATAGGCGGTGCCGGAGAAACGAACGTTCTCAGCTAACTCTTGCGTGATACCAACTTCATAGGAAGTCGTTTGTTCCGGTCTTAAATTTGGATTCTGAGTCGCGTAAGTAGGAGAACCACTGCGTGCTTTAAATTCTATGAGCTTGGTACCGTAGTAGAGATCGGTAAGGCTCGGTTGCTGGAAAAATTTTCCGTAATTAAAATGAAATACCGTTTTATCGGTAACCGGAAACGCGATGCCTAATCGAGGACTAATTTGTTGTTCTGTTTTGGTGTCCGAAAAATCTGTTGCGTCAGCTCGTGTCGCGCGAGGGTCTCCCGAGGGAACTTGATTGGCTCCCAACGGGTCTTGCTCATCCTTCAACGACTTCGTGTTGGCGTTGAAAAAATCGAAACGGATCCCCGCATTAACAACTAAACCTTCATCTTCAATCTTATCCTGTGCATAGAGCGCAATATCATAGGGATGACGGACGCCGTCTAACAACCCTCCATTGCCATTATCATTTTCCTGACCGTCGAGTGTATATCCGTAGGAATTGAGAATATTGGCATTGATACCCCTGTTCGCTTCTAAGTTTTCATAATATCGAATCGAGTGATAACGATATTCAAACCCTGCTTTAATCTGATGGTTCTCATTAAGTTGACTTACGATGTTCACCTTTGGATTAAAGTAAATTGCATGATACTTCTGATAGACTCTCCGCATATAGCCGGGAGCAAAATATAATCCATAAGGGTCATATCGGTCACCGGGAATGAAGTTGGCTCTGTACCCGTTGTCATCAAGAAATTGATTCATCCCCGCTGTATCGGAAGTATTCCCCTGCCATTGCGACCACCCTTCGGGCATGAAAAATCCTCCTTGCTCCGGGTCATACAAATTTCGCG
>SCUC01000381.1 GCA_004322375.1 Bacteroidota bacterium | reverse complement strand
ACGTCGTACAGGAGGAGAAGCAGTGCGCATAATGCTACCGGCAACAGGAGCGGTATCACTAACCCTAACCATGAACCGATAAACTTGGCGGTTGTATAATGCACGCGCGGAATGGCATTCGAGAAGACGAGCTTGAGCGTGCCGGATTCCCGCTCTCCGTTAATCGCATCGTAGGTAAACAACAACGCGAGCAGCGAGAGAACAATCTGGACAATAAAAGTGAAATCTAAAAAACGGAAGATGGCAAAAATCGGATCGTCAGAATAGTTGCTGTGACGCAACTTCACCTGATTGAAATTATCTATGCTCGACCAGCGCCCGATATCGTTGGCAACACCGGTGACAAAAATTTGCATCGGGTCAGGCTTGCGATAGATACGGCTGCTCAATCCCATCCAATCGGTACGCTGACGAAGCTCTTGCTGAACAAGCTGTTGCGCCGTCTCGAATTGCTTGACGGAAGATTGATACTCTCTAATGCCGATATACGTGCTCAACAACATAAGCAATGAACATACGGCAAATGTCGCTGTGAATTTGGGACTGAGCAGAATTGATTTGAGCTCTTTTTGAATTAAGGTAGAAAACATGGCTAATTTTAGATTTTGGAATTTAGATTTTAGAATGGTTCACGTTATCGCCATCACTCCCGACGGCGTCCTCGCCGTCGGGAACTCCAATCGTTTCGATAGTTGTGCAAGAAAACAGAACCCTGTGAGGGGAGATTCGAATCACACAGGTTGAGGATGAGTTCAAGAAACGAAAACAAGCGCCCGATAACAATGCTATTCTCATTCATGTAATCAATCATTACCTTACATCATATCGTAAGAACGTGAAATACGCGCCGGCAAAAAACACTAGATTAAAAATGAATAACAATCCGATATTAACAAGGCTATCGTTTAGAACATTGTTCAAACGGTATGGAGTGTAGCTGAACGCAGGCATTTCATACGGGTCTATCGGTTTCGGTTTTTCACCATTAATTTCCTGACGAAAAATCATCATTCTCCCGCCGGGAACAATACCTGTCTTTGATTTAATAAAACTCGCGTAGGATTGCTGGTACGCCGTTGCCTCTCTCCTGAAATGTTCTTTCAGCGCAAGAGATGTTCCTGCGAGCGATGCAGCCGCCAGTGAAAATGCAGCAGATGGTGAAAGCCGCGCAATGGAAAGAGCGAGGCGTTGCTGGCTTCCCTGCTTGTTCTCGCGGTCTTCATTCAACCTGCCGGAGAACTCCTGCATTTTTTTGTCGCGTTCATCGTTTTGCTCCTGCATGAACTTTTGAAACTCCTCAACCTGTTTCATCGGATCTGCGGCGGATGCTTTGAACGCCGCCATCCTTTCCCTATCCTCCTTCCACAGTTGACTGCTGTACCGATTTTTTTGCGACGCGACTTCATCCACTGATGGAACGTCAATCGCGCGACCTGAGAGCAGCACTGAAGCTCGCGGGATAATTAATACTGTTGAAATCCAGATAACCAGGAGAAGCAGAAACGAATTCGATGAACGGTGAGTCAACGCGGAAACAAATATTGAGAGCGTAAGGAAGACACCAAAATATAATACTCCCGACACGATAATAATTGCAAGCCGCAGCCACTCATCAGGCGTTAGAGCGACGCCTAAAACAGGCAACAGCAAACATCCAGCCAGCATTGGCACCAGCAGAGGAACGCCGAGCGCAACAAATGAACCGAGCAGCTTTCCAAGAATGTAGGAATCTTTTGGAACGGGATTGGCGAATGATAGCCTGAGCGTCCCGCGTTCCTTCTCTCCGTTAATGGCGTCATATGCGAACACTATCGCGAAAAGAGAAAGAACGATTTGAATGATAAACTCCAGGTCAAGAAATCGGAAAACGGCGAAGAGCGGCTCATCGTTATAGCGGCTGTCATCTGCATTGAGTTCGCCTCGTCCCTCCATCTCGATAGTCCTGCCAACGTCGTTGGAGATTCCGGTGACGAGTGCGGCAAGAGGCTGGGGCGGCAAAAAGATGCGGTGGTTCCGTATGCTGAACCAATCCGTGAGCCCTTCCATCTGGCGGATGTTCTCGCGTTTGGCGGCTTCGTTTTGAGCGAGGCTCGTTGTATAATTTGTCGCGCCGGTGTAAAACGAAAGGATAATGAGAAGAGAGCAAATTCCAAACGTCACGGCGAATTTTGTCGAGCCGATAATTTCGCGCAGCTCTTTTTCAACAAGTAATCGTATCATGGCTTCTCCTACGCTGCCAGCCCGACGTGACCGGCCATGTAATGCATATAGAGGTCAACCAGGTTTTGGTTTTCTAGCTCCCGCGCGGGCTTTTGCATCAATAATAGCCCTTTGTTCATAATGCCGATGGTGTCGGCAATTTCTTTTGCGCGGAAAATATCGTGCGTTGACATAAGAATCGCTTTCCCCTCGTTGCGAAGCGATTCAAGCAGGTTGAGAAATTCATGCCCGGCTTGCGGGTCTAGTCCCGATGTCGGCTCATCGAGTAATATCGCCGGAGCGTTTTTTAATATGGCAATGGCGATGCCGCATTTTTGTCTCATCCCTTTCGAATATCCTTTGAGGCGTTTGTGATGCGCCTCTTCCTGCAAGCCGACGCGAAGAAGCACGTCGCGGTAATCATTTTTAGAATATCCTGTTTTGCCGCCGAGACGGGCAAAAAAATCGAGGTTTTGAATAGCAGTAAAGTTGGGATAGAGCATGACGTTTTCCGAAACATACGCAATATGCTCTTTCGCCTTCAACGGTTCCCTGTGCGTTACGATTCCGTTGATGCGGGCTTCACCTTCCGTCGGTTCGATAAAATTCAGAAAGAGATTGATGGTGGTCGTTTTGCCCGCGCCGTTGCCGCCCAGCATCGCGAATATTTCACCCGGCCTGATGGCAAACGAAACATGGTCAAGCGCGAGAACGCCGTCTTCATACTTTTTCGTGAGACCGATTGCTTCTATCATAGGGTTTGAGGTTTGCGGTTTGATGTCTGTAGTTGTATCGTTCATAAGCCAACTTGTTATGTTTAAAAAAATAATAATTACTTACAATTTGTTGTGTATCTTCAGTTTTTGTCCATGAATCTTGAATCCAGCATCTTGCATCTAGGTTATTTTCTTGAAAGCCTGATACCAAATACAACCATTCCTACTATGAGCCCGATAATCAGTATGACGAGCAGAATCGTACCGAAAATATTTGCCTCGGCAACAACTTCCATCACAACAGTTTTATCTTCACCCACAACAGGTTGGTTGTCCGAAAGAGAGGTTGAGCGGATCCGCGCTTCATAACGCCCCACGCCCACGTCATTAGGTGGTGTGAACCGCAGGGTGACGCGTTTTTCCTCGCCTGCTTCCAGCGAAGGAATGATGGCGGGAGTGATGCTTTTGATCCAGTTAAGCGGCGGGTCTGTTTGTATTTCAATATTGTCGAGCCTGCGCGAGCCTTCATTCACTACGTCGAGATTCATTTCTACCGTTTCATCGGGCTTCAGTGTGTGAAACAATTGCGGTGCGCGAATCAACAAGCGTCCTTTACCTCGTGGTAGCAGTTCAAGCTTAACGTACCCGACACGCAGATGCTCTATTTCTTCCAGTTTCCACGTCCGTGATTGAAGATTTTCGAGGGAGCGAGCCTGTTCAGTCGGGATAACAAGCACGTAAAATTGTATCGGCTTATCCATAGCTACGCCTTCAGTAGAACGGTCCGGTAGCGAAATGTCGAGCGCCGCTTTACGCGTATTGACGTTTTCCATAAACTTAAACTGGCTCAGCCGCGCCTGCGTAGCGGGGTCTTTGAAAAACCGATTGATTTGCACAGGCAGGTTTACTACTTCCAGGTTGAATGTTTTCCCTATTCCCCCGAATAACTCGAGCGTCAAATCGAATGACGCCGTGCTGCCAAGATCCGCTTCCTGAGAAAACTGCTGTGATTGCACCAGCACCTTATTCACTGCCGCATCTTTTTCCAAATATACTTTCATGCTGCGCTGCGTACCGTTGCCGTAAATCATATTTACCGTCACGGCATCAAGGTCTTGCAGCAGCGTAAAGGTAAGTTCTTGCGGCTCGCCGTACCGCAGCTCAGGAATTTTCGCTTCGTATGGCTGGCTTATTACGGCATTCGCGTCGTTCAACAAGGAGATATACACGTTGTTGACAATATCCGGTTGAAGCGAACGGAAGAGCGCGTCGTCAATATTCAAGAGCTTGCGAAACTCCGCGCTGCCGCCCGACGCGTTCTCTACGCGCAGCCGCACATGCTTGGTACCGTCGTTCGACTGGTATTTTACAGCCTTACTGATAGTAACATATTGCTGCTCGAACAAAACGGCAAGCAACGACTGCTGGTAATTAACTTCCGCGTCTGAAAAATTTGCATGCGTACGGTCGAGCTCGGCTTGAGATATAAGTCCTTTTTGAAACAGATCTTTTTGTCGCTCGAAATCCTTTCGCGCTGCCTCGAATGCTTCCTTCGCGCGTTTCAAACCGAGAACACGGTACTGGTCATCGCGCTGGTTGTAGTACGTGCCTGTTTGTGCCGGCACATCCGATAGCAACATCATGCTTAGGACGAAAAAGAAAAATATTATGATGAAATTTTTTTGCATGTTTTTTGTCAATCAAATCCCGTTTCCCAAAGAATCCCCTTGGTACTTGAGAGGAAATAGAGTGGTGTATTTAATAAATTACTTTGACTCTAATTAATCGGTTATAAAGAGCGTTATGAGCAATTGTAAAAGTTTCTCGCACATTGGACAATCGGCTCTATAATTCCTTGTCGAAAATCGCTG
>SCUC01000380.1 GCA_004322375.1 Bacteroidota bacterium | reverse complement strand
TCTCTGCGTTCTATTTTCGCGCTGGCTCGAAAGTCTATGTTATAGAATAGCTGCCCGATAGAATACCGGCTGCTGGTTGCAGTCACTTTCCCGACCAATCCAAATTCCGAAATTATCGGCATGTCAACCTTTACGCCGTTTTCTTCGCCAACATTCAACGTGATAGTGTTTCGTAACAGGTGCGAAGTTTTTGCCACAACATCGGCGGCAAGAAGCGGGTACTTGCTCGATTCGCGCAATCCAATCATCGCGCGCAGCCTGAGATTTTCTAACCGCGCCTCGCGCAGCCTGCTTACCTCATCGGCAAGGTTCACGTTCAGTTCACGAAGAACGCGATTTTCGCGTTGCAGCTCGAACACATTCGGTATGATGGAAAGCGCATTTTGAATAACGCCGACAAATCCGACTGTATAGGCGCGAATTTCCCGTATCTGGGGGTTGTCGTTCTGGCTGAGAAGGGTTAAGGAACAAAGGATAAGAATTGAAAGAAGAAGGTATTCTCTGAAAGAGCGAACTATGTTGAACAATCGTTGCATACTGCTTAGAGCGGTGGGCGGGGAGCGGTGAGCGGGGAGCGGGGAGTTATACTGCTAATGACATAGGACGGGAATTGTTTTTCTACTCGCCGTAGAAGTCCGAACGATGCGTTTTCCTTACTTTTACCCATCCCTGCCCCTTCCCTACATTGTAGGGAAGGGCAAAACGAATCCCCGAAAGCCTGATGCAAGTTAGCGGGATGGGTAGAAAGGAGCGTCGCTTGCTCATACCATGTCATCAATATGTATAACAATGGCTTGTCATTGATTGACCTCAGTGTGACATCCTTAAAAAAAATTATATCGCTGTCCC
The DNA here is from genome assembly GCA_004322375.1 of Bacteroidota bacterium. GTDB lineage: Bacteria > Bacteroidota > Ignavibacteria > UBA10030 > SZUA-254 > FW602-bin19. The sequence continues at coordinate 937 of SCUC01000380.1, read as the reverse complement.
TCTTCGCCGCAGGCGAATCACCGCTCATAGCCCAACGCTCACTGCTCACCGCTTAATACCTTCTACTCTTAATGAGCACTTTCGAATAATGATGAATATTTTCCAGCGCCTTGCCGGTGCCGCGAACTACTGCTGTAAGAGGGTCATCTGCAACATGGACGGGAAGACTCGTATCGCGCCTGATGCGTTCATCTAATTGTTTAATCAGCGCGCCGCCGCCTGATAGCATAATGCCCCGGTCCAGGATGTCGGCAGAAAGCTCCGGCGGGGTTCGTTCCAGCGTCAGCTTGATGGCATCAACGATTTGCTGGATGGATTCATTGAGACATTCTCGTATCTCGGCAGAGTTGGTTTCAACCGTTTTCGGAATTCCGTTAACGAGGTCGCGCCCTTTCACCTGAATGGTAATCTCCTCCTTCATCGGCATGGCTGAACCGACTTCGCATTTGATGGCTTCTCCCGTCCGTTCGCCAATGAGCATATTGTAATTCTTCTTGAAAAACTGGATAATCGCGTTGTTCATCTCATCCCCCGCCACGCGGATGGATTCCATGTTGACGATTCCGGAGAGTGCAATAACGGCAATTTCCGTCGTTCCTCCTCCAATATCCACGACCATGTTCCCAACAGGGGCATCCACGTCCATGCCGATGCCTATTGCCGCCGCCATCGGTTCAGCTATCAAATGTACTTCTTTCGCGCCTGCATGTTCTGCGGAATCGCGCACTGCCCGTTTCTCCACTTCCGTAACGCCGCTCGGCACGCAGACAACAATCCTGCGGCTGGGAAATAATCCCGCATGAATTTTCTTAATAAACTCGCGCAGCATCCCTTCGGCGATTTCAAAATCGGCGATAACGCCATCCTTCATCGGGCGAATTGTTTTAATGTCTCTGTGCGTTCTACCTAACATCTCGCGGGCTTCGTTTCCTATCGC
>SCUC01000379.1 GCA_004322375.1 Bacteroidota bacterium | reverse complement strand
CCGGAAAAATAGATTCGAAGCAAATTAAATTTGAAAAGGTAGCATTGAAACCTTCATGGGTATTACACTGAAAAACAGTCTTCTCTTTTCCTACCCCCCATCCACCTAAACCTAAATTCCATTGCATAGCATTCAAGAAACTTAGTTCTTCTGAATATGGTACTCTCTCTGCAAACGGCACAAGCAGCTTCTTGTAATATCTTTGGATTGAATCCTGATTAGGTTGAAAAAGCATAGAGCTGTTATATGTATCGTAGCGCTCTCCCATTTTCCCTGTTTTACTACTACTTGGAGCATCTTCGTTGTAATAAACAATATCCGGAACACCTGTGAGTAAATTTATTTGCAATGAATCCACTTGATTTTTCAGAATTTCCAAAAAATAACGATTATTATTATGCAATAAAAAAAATGGAATTGCCGTTTCAGACCATAACGCCAGGTCAATGTTCTTTCCTTCTACTTCACGCGTCATTGAAAGTTGTGTGTAGAATGTTGAGTATGGGTCTCCTTCCCATTTCTCGAAAGGGTCAATATTAGGCTGAATTAAAGCTATTTTCAGAATTGGATACCGGGGTAGAGAATCTTTCTTATTCAATACATAGTACCCATAGATAATCGGACAGACGTAAAATAATAAAATTGTTAATATCATCCCAATTGTTTTTTTAGAAAATAACTTTATTTCTCCAATCATTATCTTTCTAAACACAAGGAATAAACCAACGTTAATCACTAAAATCCAGAAGGAAACCCCATAAACACCTGTGAAAGATGCGATTTGAATTGAGGGTAAATGATAGGTTTGCGTATTGCCAAGAGTTACCCAGGGAAGAGCAAGCTCGGTATGTGCTCGAAAAAGTTCGATTGCAACCCAAAAAAATGGAAATGCAAGAACTGCGCCTCTCAAGCTGAAATAGCGTCTGATAAACTGAAATGCAAATAAAGGGATAAGGTAAAAAAAGGGATTAAGGAGCAGAAGCGCTGCTCCTCCTGTCATTAAATATACGTCGCGGGCATGAGTGAACCCTCCCGCCCAATATCCTGCAATGATATGCCAAATGAAAAGGGTGAGATAGCCATACCGAAGAGTTTCGCCATAGGTAGTTACCGATTCAAGCAAGAGAAAAAAAGGAATAAACGCGACAAAAATTGTTATGCCCGTTGGAATTGGTGGAAATGCTGCCCCAAGCAGAATACCAGCCAACACTGCAAGAATAATCCGCCTCTGCCTTTGAGTGCCGGCAGTGGAAAGTATGCTCATGGGGTGAACATTAATCACTGATGTTACGCAACCAACATTAGTCATAGATTATTATTGAGAGTCAACCCACCCCTACCCTTCCTCGACGAGCCGTAGGCAAGGAGGGGAATAAAAGTCCCCTCTTGAGAGGGGATTGAGGGGTGTGTAATAAATACGAAATATCAACATCATGTTTATGAGCGACTAAACTGTTTTCCTTCGTAACATCAATTAATCAGCTAAATTTTTTATTTCAAGTATTGAAAAATATTTACCGGCAAATTGTAAACAAGAGATAACAATGAGCGCGCATACGATGCCCACAATCGCGCCAACAAGAATATCGTAGGGATAATGTGCGCCTACATATACCCTTGAGTATGAAACTACAATTGCGAACATAAAAAACGCCCATCGAAACTTTCGGTAGTACACTGAAAGAAACGTTGCTAAGGCAAAACTATTGACTGCATGAGACGAGGGAAAAGAAAAACCTGGACCGCATGGAACGAGCAATCGTAAATGCTCCATAATAATACGTCCATCTATTTCGTGACACGGGCGGGGTCTCATAATCATTTTTTTGATGAACGTGCTGCTTACCTGATCGCTGAACGCAACTAATGGAAACAACATGAGCGCAATGATTCTCCCCTTTTTTCCTCCTTTCCAGAACAGTAGAATCCACAACCCTACGAAGATAACCCAACCGAACCAATATTTGTTTAAATCAGTGATAACGGGCATAATCGCATCAAAGAAACCGTTCGTCAACTCTTGATTGAAAAGACGAAAGAGCGATTTATCTACCTGCAAAAGGAACTCAGACATGATGTTTAGCTTTTTGTTGTTTGATAAAATACCGTATAATAAGAATTATTACAACTAGCAGTAACCCTCCGGTTACTATTTGACTGTACGTGCTAAGATAAAATCCTATTTCTTCCCAATTTTTTCCTAATGAATGACCCGCATATACAAGGATAGCATACCAAACAGCCGCGCTGGCAAACGATAACACCGTTGTTTTGTACGGATCGAGGTGGGAAACCCCTGCGAAGAATGAAACAACCGCCCTCGTGCCGGCGAGGAACCGGTTCGCGACAATCAGCCAGTATCCGTATTTTGTGAACCAGCTATCCAGTTGCGCTACCCGCTCCTTCGGGAAGAATTTCAGCTTGCCTTCATCGAGAATTTTCTTTCCAAACCAATTGCCGATGGTAAACATCGTAATGAAACCGAGCGTGCTTCCGAAAGCTGCAGCGTTGAGAGCCAACCAAAAATTCCCTCGCCCTAACGAAGCTAACGCTCCGCCAAACACGACCACAACATCGCTCGGAGAAGGAGGAAATAGATTTTCAATATAGGCAATAAAAAAAATAATAATGTAAATCCAGAGTGGATCTACTTGCGAAAGCAGGGTGATGATGTCGTTCAAGACGTGAAAAATTTCTTGATGAATGCGATTATTGGTTTCTGATCGAAGCTACCGCCAACGCCGCAGCTCCTTCACCCACTCCAATAAAGCCTAACCCCTCATTTGTGGTTGCCTTTACAGAAACGGATTCTACAGGAACAGATAACGCTTGTGCGATATTTTCTCTCATTTGTGGTACGTAAGAACTAATTTTTGGTTGCTGGAGTATCAGCGTAGCGTCAACATTGATGATTTCATAGTTCCCGGAACGAACAAGATTGGCGACTTTGCTCAATAATAATAAACTCGAAATATCTTTGTATGCAGGGTCAGTATCTGGAAAATGTTTTCCTATATCCCCTAATGCCGCCGCGCCCAGAAGTGCATCCGCGAGCGCATGAAGCAAAACATCGGCATCCGAATGCCCATCCAATCCTTTCGATGAAGGAATTTCTACCCCTCCTAAAATCAATTTTCTGTTCGATGCCAATTTATGAACATCGTATCCAATACCTACACGCAATGCTTACAATCCTTCCTTATTTTATAGAAAATTGATCATAGTGATGCGTCGGGTCTTTCCATTCTATCATTATATCAGAAACATGGGCTGAGCGAGGACCCACCGTTACATCTTTCATAAGCTCTTCAATCAACGAACGATTCCCTTCCACTTCTATCTCAACATCGCCATTATACAAATTTTTTACATATCCTGTAAGTTTGAGCTTTACTGCATTGATATAGACGAAATAACGAAATCCAACTCCTTGAACGAGCCCTTTCACGACTATTGTTGCTGCTGTATCCATCACAGAAAAATACAAGGAAATGGAAAGAAAAGCAAAGGTTTAAAACAAAAACGCTCTTCACAGTTAATTCGTGAAAAGCGTTTTTGAGTAGAAAAGGCAATATTTCTTATTTTTCAAGCAACCGCTGTTTTCCAACAGCTGCGAAGGTAATCAATGCTATCGTCCAGATAAAATAGAGAAAAGGATTTTGCACAGCAATAGAATCTTGCAGTGTTCCCATAAAATCCAAAAGGGGCTGCTTGCTAACGCTGCCGACTAACCATAGTAATACATACGTTCCCTCGAATACATAGCTGCTTGCAGTCCAAATCGAAAGTACAAATGATAACGATGGAATAAACCCTGCACAAATAATCCAAGCGAATAACGTGGGCCAATCACCTGCAAGAATGAACCGGGCGGCAGCCCCCGAACCGGCTGCCATTGTCACTAATACACCCATTACCCAAAGCACCTGCATAAATAAAGAATCGTATTGAGCATCAGGATTGCTCCGCCTATTCCGAAAATGCCCGCTTACCCGCATTCCGAGCTTGCTCCAAACAAAAAGGGGCCAAATCCATGCTGTAGGCAGCAGCCATTCACGCATGATATCAAAGGGAGAAACAGCACAAACAACAATAAGAATCGCCATTCCAAGAAACCACCACCAGGCTGTATCCTTCACCATTTTTTTCATTTCTACGATGAACATCGTCTTAAAACGATACCATCGTTGGAGAGAAAACATCGGCGTAATATATTTCTGCACAACCGGAAAAATGATGTTTATTTCCTGTACACGATATGAAGTTTGAGCCCGAACCAATGCATCAGCCTTTTTCCTCGGTTCTCGAGCAGGGTCAAACCGGAAAAAAATCAACCCTGAGGCAATCATAAATATAAAGCTGCCACCCATCCAAAGAATCCTTGGGAACATTCCATTCATCGTCCATTCTATCCCCTCCCACCGTACAGGTTCTTCAATGATATTGCGATTTTTGACGGTGAGACCAAAATACACCTGTTCACGATAGTCACGGTGCTGTTCTTTTATTTCTGTGACAATGCTGGTAAGAGTAGTGGACATTCCAAGAACGTCCTTATCAGGGTTTGCAATAAAACTGCCTGAATTTTTTGAAGGATATATTGAAAGCAAGAGAACGCTTGCCCATATCGTTAGAAAAACCGCTCCACCGAAATATCCTGTCAATCCTCGGACCGTATCAAAAGCGACACTCAAAGCCGCTACTGCTACAAGACATGGAAACG
>SCUC01000378.1 GCA_004322375.1 Bacteroidota bacterium | reverse complement strand
GGCAACGCCGCCGACACTATTCTGCCGCAACTGCCTTTGGATTAAGCACTTGCGGCTTTTGCGCCGATTGCCGTTAATTCCGAAAAATCGCGGTTCGATGGCTGGTTTCAATATTTTTATCTTTTTTTGGTTAGAGTGAAACTTTGTATATTGGAAACCGTAGAAACCATTATAGTTTCCAACTATATGTTAAAAAGTTCTATTTTTAATCAAATTTTAAGGTTTTTATCATAATATGCCCGTAGATGACATAACAAGGCAGCGTATATTAGAAGTCGCGCAAGAACATTTCTTACGGCTTGGCTTTAGCAAGGTGACAATGGAGGAAATTGCCACGCAGCTGGGAATCAGCAAAAAAACATTGTACGTATATTTCCCGAGCAAAGAGGAATTGCTCTCAGAGGTTATGACGACTATGCAGAACGGAATTTCAACAACCATAGACGCCATCTTGAATGAGACGTCGCTTGACTTTGTAGAAAAGGTTCGCCGGATGATGGTGCATGGGGGTATGTTTCACTCAAAGTTTTCAAGCCATTTCTGGGTTGACATGCAGAAAAATTGCCCGACCGTGTGGAGAGGGTGCGATGACTTTCGTATCATGCGGATGCGCGCCAACACACTGAAAATCGTGAACGAAGGAATGGAAAGCGGATTCTTCAGGAAGGATATCAATCCCCAAATCGCGGTGCTGATTTACACAGCAGCTATTCAACAACTCATGACGCCGGAAATGCTGAGCCAGCTCCCGGTGACGATGCAAGAGCTTTTTGAAACAATCATCAAAATCGTGTTCGAGGGCATCCTGACCGACGAAGCCCGGACAAAACATTTGCCAACACTTATTCAACATCAATCTGAAAAGTAACATTATGATGAAACCTTCTCTTATACCGGTTCTTATTGTTTTTTTATTTACAGTTGCCATACCCCTCCCGGGACAAGTCTCAGGAACGAGGACACGCTCGCTTTCTCTTGACGAGAGCGTTACTCTCGGGATAGAAAACAGCAAATCGCTTCATTCTTCGTTGATGAAAGTGCAGGCGGCAAATGCGAAATCGAGCGAGACGAATGCTTCCCGCTTACCGAAGCTGAGCGTTGGCGGATCATATACGCGCTTAAGCACGGTTCCGCCATTTGAAATCACGCTTCCGTTTCTTCCTGCGCCCAACAACACATTTTCTATTGCGCCGTCCATCTTTGATAACTACAACTTGAAAATGTCGGTACAGCAGCCGTTGTTTACCGGATTTAAAATAGAAAGCGGGGCTGAGATGGCTGAGTATAACGCCTATGCTACGGAAGAAGATTATAAAAAAGATCAGGCAGAGCTTGTTTTGAATATTAAAAACGCATACTGGAACCTGTTCAAGGCACAGCAGTTTAAAAAAGTGCTTGATGAAAATATCACGCAAGTGCAAGCTCACCTGAAGGATGTCCAGAACATGCTGAACCAGGGGGTAGCGACTACCAATGACATGCTTAAGGTGCAGGTGCAGCTTTCCAACGTGCAGCTCGCGCAGCTTGATATGGTTAATAACGTTAAGCTGGCAATGGTGAATCTCAACTTCCTGATGGGCCAACCTCTGGATACGGAGATTGAGCTGACTTCGGCGCCGGAAACAGGCAAGGAATTAATAACGTTTGAAAGTCTTGACCGGCTTATAGTGCAGGCAATCGAACGCCGTTCTGAAATAAAAGGGATGGAGTACCGGGTGAAGGCTAGCGAAGCAGCAGTAACATTTGCTCAATCGGGTTGGTATCCCCAGGTCGCTCTTGTTGGAAATTATTATTATTCGAGGCAGATCGGAAGAGC
>SCUC01000377.1 GCA_004322375.1 Bacteroidota bacterium | reverse complement strand
GGTGATTCATCCCAAGCTTCATGACGCTGTCTATCGCCTCAGGAGTCGCAACGCCTTCCATAACGCAGTACATCGCTTCGTTGAGCATGGGAAGCAAGATACGATTGGAAACAAATCCGGGATAATCATTAACCTCTACGGGAATCTTGGCTAATTTTTCTGCAAATGATTTGACAGCAATATACGTTTCATGGGAAGTAACCAAACCGCAAATTACTTCCACCAGCTTCATCATGGGAACCGGATTCATAAAGTGCATCCCGATGACTTGTTCCGGTCGTTTTGTTACCGCTGCAATTTCAGTGATTGAAATAGATGAAGTATTGGTAGCAAGAATTGTTTTTGCGGGTGCGAACGAGTCAAGATTTTTGAATATCTCTTTCTTGATAGCTCTATCTTCGGTTGCCGCTTCGATAACGATATCGGCAGCTTTTGCCGCCTCTTCAATCGAAACGGTCGTTCGTATTCTGGAGAGGGTTTCCTGTTTCTGTTCCTCTGTTAGAACAGCTTTCTTAACCTGCCTGTCGAGATTTCCATTGATTGTTTTCAACGCGCGATCAAGAAATTCCTGTTTAATATCATGTAAAATTACTGAAAACCCATACTGCGCACAGACGTGGGCAATTCCATTTCCCATCGTGCCGCTCCCAATAACTGTTATGTTCTTAATATCGTTCATGTTCTTTCTTTCAAGATTAGTCATAGTATAAATTTTTATATAACTCCAAAAACGGAGTTTGGGAATATTGGAGTGGAACCCTTCATTTTACACATCGCCTAAGCCTTATAACGCTCATGCAAATCTATCCCATATCTCACATCGGCATGTCGTAAATCATACATCTTGCACCCTGCGTCTTGAAGCATCACCCCGTTACTCACCCATTCCGTTCAACAATAACCGCGCTCGCTTCTCCCCCGCCAATGCAAATTGCGGTCATGCCTGTTTTCGCGTTCCGTTGTTTCATCGCGTGGAGAAGCGTCACCATGATACGCGTGCCGCTTGCCCCAATAGGATGACCGAGCGCAACCGCTCCGCCATTCACGTTCACCTTGTTCATATCCAATCCAAGTATTTGATTCACGGCGAGGCTTACCACGGCGAAGGCTTCGTTAATTTCAAACAACTCTATGTTTTCCAGCTTCATGTTTGCCTTTGCTAAAACATTTTGCATCGCGTATGCCGGAGCCGTTGTGAACCATTCAGGCTTTTGAGCGTACGAGCCATAGCTGAGAATTTTCGCCATTGGCGTTATTCCTAGCTCCTTCGCTTTCGCTGATGACATTAGTACAACTGCGGCGGCTCCGTCATTGATCTTAGAAGCATTAGCAGCAGTAACGGTTCCCTCTTTATCGAATGCAGGTTTCAACGTTTTAATTTTTTCAAACTTTACTTTTTTTGGCTCTTCATCTTCTGAAATGATAATCGGGTCTGAGCCTTTTTGTTCAATTTTAACAGGAACTATTTCTTCCTTGAATAACCCTTTGCTTTGCGCGTCAATAGCCCGTTTATAGCTTGTTATGGAAAATTCATCCTGAGCATCGCGGGAGATATGACATTCTTTCGCGCAGATTTCCGCCGCGTTTCCCATGTGAAAATTGTTATATACATCCCATAACCCGTCTTTCACCATCGAGTCAACAACCTGACCATGCCCCATCCTGTATCCGGTTCTGGCTTTCTCTAACAAGTATGGCGTGTTCGACATGCTTTCCATTCCTCCTGCAACAATAATTTCTGCATCGCCGAGCCGGATTGCCTGCGCTCCAAGCATAATCGCCTTCAATCCTGAGCCGCAAACTTTGTTGACGGTCATGGTTTGAACGGATTCAGGCAAGCCGGCAAATATTGCAGCCTGCCGCGCAGGAGCCTGACCAACACCTGCAGGTAAAACGCACCCCATAATTACCTCATTGACGGCTTCTTTTTTTACGCCTGCGCGTTTGAGCGCCTCATCAATAACTATGGCTCCGAGCTTTGGGGCAGTAAATGTATTGAGCGTTCCTCCAAACGAGCCAATCGGAGTCCGGCATGCGCTTACGATAACAACTTCATTATTCATAGATGTTCACTTTCGATTGTTGGTAACTGAAAAACAAAAAGAAGCCTGAGCAGGTTGCCCCTACTCAGGCTTAGATTTCATGACAAACAACAAATATTTATTAACCGACTGCTTCCGTTGCAGTCATTGTTTCATTACTTAATTCTGATAAACTCGATACGACGATTCTTCGCCAAACCTTCAGGCGTTGTATTGTCAGCAATAGGTCGCGTATAGCCAAAACCTTTCGTCGTAATGCGGGATGCCTTTACACCCTTTTGCGCAAGATAGTTCTTTACTGATTCGGCTCTCGATTTCGAAAGTTTCAAATTAAAGCTTGCGGTACCGCGCCTATCGGCATGTCCGTAAATTGCAACCTGAATGTTGGGATTCAACAGCAGCGTAGCGACAACTTTATCAAGCGTCTTTTTCGCGTCGTTTGTAAGCCCTGCAGATCCTGTGATGAACTGTACTTTCGGGAAAATAACCGCTTTGTCAAAGCTAATCGTCGGAATATCATCCTTGGGATTAAGCGGATTCAAGCCGAGCTCTACTTCTTTCCCATCTTCCATCCCGCCTTCATCCGTATCGGCAAAGAGCGGGTTAGTATGATACTTGTTGATTTCATCATAATCACTCAGTCCATCCCCATCGGTATCGGCTTTTGTCGGATCGGTTCGATATTTGTTCACTTCTTCAAAGTCAGTCAAGCCGTCGCCATCGGTGTCAACCTTTGTCGGGTTGCTGTGATATGTCAATACTTCTTCGCCATCGGAAAGCCCGTCGCCATCGGTATCCGCCTTGAGCATGTTCGTGCCGTACTTCAGTATTTCGTCGCCGTCGCTCAATCCGTCGCCGTCGGCATCCTTATTTAACGGATTAGTTTTATATGTGAAAATTTCTTCTTTATCGGTTAAACCGTCACCGTCGGTATCGGCTTTCGTCGGGTCGGTTTGATAGGTATGCACTTCTTCGCCATCGGTAAGACCGTCGCCATCGGTATCGCTGGAGTTCGGGTCTGTTCCATAACGACGCTCTTCATCGAGAGAAAGTCCATCCATATCGCGGTCTGCACTCTCACCGCGAAACTCGATGCCGATTTCTTCACCGCGGAGGAATGCAAAGAAGTTAAGAGAAACGCTCCAATAGGAATCGTTGGTTCCTGTTTTTACAGCATCTAAATTATCTGTGAATCCGAAATGATAGGCGCCGGAAAGTTCGGCAGCTGTGTTTGTCGCGAACCACCATTGCAATCCGCCGCCAACGGGCGCTTCCGCCATCCATTGTTCGCCATTTAACAAGGATTTATCAGCCTGATTTTTAGGATCAAACCGAGTTGCCCCGATTCCGGCAAAAAGATATGCTCCCATTTTTCCCTGTCGTGCAGGGTGAAAGAGCAACCGGATATCAATGGGAACTATTAACGATTGGAAAAAATTAGAATTTCGTTCTGCTTCTAAATACGCTAATCCAAAACCGGTTTGAATTGCTACGTTTTCTTCGGGATAGTAGCGAATAAAGATATGAGAATATGGCTTGTACTTCGGACCTTTGACTGTTGTCTGAGGGGCAGAAAAGCCAAAGCCCGCGCCAATTCCTGTTTCCCCGGCCCATCCCTGGGAATAACCTTCACTTAACACACAAAGTGAGCAAAGAACGACAAGAAAGCTATATTTAAATATTCTCATGCTGCGGAATCTCCGTATTTATGCAATGAATGTAACTTGAATAATTGATAAAATCAAGTTAAAAAATGAATATTTTTTGATTTTTTTTCACCCGGTGACCTTAACTGTTCATCACTCTCAAAAATTCCTTATTTGACTTCGTTCCACGCATTTTTTCCATAAGAAATTCCATGGCTTCAACAGTGGAAAAATCGCTCAAAAATTTCCTGAGAATCCAGACTTTATTCAATTCTTCCGATTCTAAAAGCAACTCTTCTTTACGTGTGCCGGAACGATTTACATCAATGGCAGGGAAAATTCTACGATCGCTTAATTTCCTATCGAGAATAATTTCCATATTTCCCGTTCCCTTGAACTCTTCAAAGATAACTTCGTCCATGCGGCTGCCTGTTTCAATCAACGCCGTAGCAATAATAGTTAAGCTGCCTCCTTCTTCAACGTTGCGTGCTGCCCCAAAGAATCGTTTCGGACGATGTAACGCGTTTGCGTCAACGCCGCCGGATAGTATTTTTCCGCTGTGCGGTACAACTGTGTTATGCGCGCGGGCAAGCCTGGTAATGCTATCTAATAATATAACGACGTCTCGTTTTGCCTCGACAAGTCGTTTCGCTTTATCAAGCACCATGTCGGATACTTGAACGTGACGTTCTGGCGGTTCATCAAAAGTCGAGCTAACAACCTCGGCATTCACAGAACGTTCCATATCAGTAACTTCTTCAGGGCGTTCGTCAATCAACAACACGATAAGAAATACCTCAGGGTGGTTTCTCAGAATGCTGTTAGCTATTTTTTGAAGGAGAACTGTTTTACCTGCTTTGGGAGGAGACGTGATCATTCCCCTCTGCCCTTTACCGATTGGCGTTAACAAATCCATTACCCTCATAGCGTATTCACCTGGAGCCGTTTCCAATCGTAATCGTTGGTTTGGATATAATGGAGTAAGATTATCAAAAAGCACACGGTCGCGTGCATGATCGGGACCCAATTCATTAACGGCTTCCACTTTTAACAGAGCGAAGAACCGTTCCCCCTCCTTTGGTGGACGAACCTGTCCGCTGACAGTATCGCCTGTGCGCAGGCTAAATTTTTTTATTTGAGAGGGAGAAACGTAAATGTCATCGGGGGAGGGTAAATAATTATAATCTACAGAACGGAGAAAACCGTAGCCATCAGGGAGGGTTTCTAGTACTCCTTTGCTAAACGTGAGTCCATCTTGTTGTGTCTGTGTTTCTAATATCTTGAAAATTAAATCTTGCTTCCGCAAATCGCTAAAACCGACAATATTCATGTCTTTCGCGATCTTTGTTAGCTCTGAAATCTTTTTCGATTTCAGTTCCGAAATATCCATCGGCATGCTGCTAAACCTTCAACGCTTGAAAAATTGCTTGGGAAATACCATTCTCCTTGTTCCGAATCGTTTTTCGGCAGAGAGAAAGGAAGTATTGAAATTGTGATGATGAGATTAAAGGGTTATGGTGAAGATAATCAGAACAGGTATCCTCAAATCATTAGAATATAATTCGTTTTTAACAAAAAATCAAGTTTTTTATGGAAAAAATGTTTTTCTCTGTTTTTTGCTGAATTTGCGAGAATATGATATATCCTTTGGATAGGTTCTAAAAAACGGTTATATTTTCTTGAAAACACAAGAGTTATCTCTATGAAGCTTACATATTTCGGACATTCAGCTTTTCTTCTTGAAAATAGTCCTCATAGCATCCTTATAGACCCGTTTCTTGATGGAAATCCGGTTTCCCCAAAGAAATCTTCCGAGGTTAACGCAAATTTCATTATTGTAACACATGGACACGGAGACCATTTAGGAGATTCTATTTCAATCTCGAAACGCTGTCATGCAACAATTATTGCGGTCAATGAGCTTGCCGATTACGTCGCTTCTCAGGGTGCCACCGCTCATAATATGCACATTGGAGGCAGCCATCTATTCCCGTTTGGAAAAATCAAATTCACAATTGCGCATCATGGCTCCGTTGCACCCGATGGCACGTATACAGGAAACCCTTCAGGCGCACTGATTACAACTGGCGGAAAAACTATTTATCATACGGGTGATACAGGTTTATTCTATGATATGAAATTAATTGGTGAGATGAATCCCGTTGATGTAATGCTCCTTCCAATAGGAGATAATTATACAATGGGGATAGATGATGCCGTTAAAGCAGTCGAGCTAACAAATCCCAAATTTGTAATCCCGATGCACTATAACACGTTCCCGGTTATTTCCGCTGACCCCGCTCTTTTCATCAAGAAAATTGAAGCGAAGGGATTTAAGGGGGCTATTCTCAAACCGGGTGAAACATTCACATTTTAGTAACTCACTGAAATTGCACATAATCTTTTACGTAATGCAAAATCCGAATTTCGGATATCCAAATTCTAAACAAATTCTAAACCATAATATTGAAAACAATTTGAAACTAACCGTTTTGGATTTTAGCATTTCGAATTTGTTTAGATATTCGTATTTAGGATTTTGTATTGTATTCTCAAGCACTGTTTTGCGTAACATCAGTTTCTCACTCTATCGTTTGCAATAGGAAAATCGTTTGGATTTTGTTCTCTGGGTCTGCCGCAGCATGCATGTGTTTGGAGTTATCGTATGGCTTGGCGGTTTGATGTTTCAAAGCGCTATTGCCGCGCCTGTTGCCCAGGCGGAGGGCGAGATTGCCAAAGCGGCTCTCAGAAAAATGAGCTCGAGATTTATCGGGTTCATCTGGATGAGTGTTTGGACTGTTGCCGTTACCGGTGTATTAATGATGCTGCTCAACCCACAGTTTGAATGGTTCCGCTACCACAATACATGGTCTAAATTATTAGGATTCAAGCAGCTTATCTTCTTGCTGATGATATTTTACGCCTTCGGATATGCACGGATGTTGTCCTATCTCAACACTCCCGTTTCCAATGGAGGGTTCGATGAAAAAGCCGTTCTCTACCGGCACCGATTGAATCAATTCAGGAAAATAAGCATCGCGCTTGGCATCGTCGCTCTTTTGCTTGCAGCTGGAATGTAATAGATGGCAAAAGTAATCACTATTACAAATCAAAAAGGGGGGGTTGGCAAAACAACGACCGCCATTAACCTCTCTGCAACTGTAGCTGTTGCCTCAGAGCTGCCCACATTGCTTATTGATATTGACCCGCAATCCAACGCGACAAGCGGTCTGGGTTTTGATCCGCGAGAACCTCGCTTAAATACGTATGAAGTTATCGTAAACGGAACGGAACCGGCGCAAGCAATTGTTAAAACAGAGACTCCGTTCCTTTCCCTGCTTCCTTCAAGCATCAACCTTGTAGGCGCTGAAGTAGAACTTGTTGGCGTGGAGGGCAGAGAACGCAAGCTGGCTAATACAATCGAGAAACTGAGAAAAGATTTTAGATTTATTTTTGTAGATTGTCCACCATCCCTCGGGTTATTGACATTGAACGGTCTGGTTGCCGCAGACACTGTGCTCATCCCCGTACAATGCGAATATTACGCCCTCGAAGGATTAGGACAGCTCTTAAACACCGTTACTATGGTACAGCAAAGCCTGAATAAAAATTTGGTTATTGAAGGCGTGCTGATGACAATGTATGACGGCAGGCTTCGGCTTTCAAACCAGATTCTTGCAGAAGTGCGAAACCATTTTGGGGAGAAAGTTTATTCAACCGTTATATCGCGAAACGTCCGTCTTAGCGAAGCGCCAAGCTACGGCAAACCGATACTCATGTACGATGCCTCCTCCAACGGGGCGCGCAACTATATGGAAGTCGCAAAAGAATTTTTAAGCAGACAGGTCGTTGGTTAAATAGTGAGTGGTTTTTGGTAAGTGGTGAAGTTACTATTCATGACTTATGTTTTAACTCGCTCACCTCTTTGTGATTCTTTGCGTCTCTGCAGTTATTATCGTAACAATCGGTTATTCTGATTTACAAAACAATTTATTTTCACTCTTACTACGTCATTAACATTATGTCAACTATGAAAGGCGGATTAGGAAAAGGTCTCTCAGCACTAATTCCGCAGGCACAGCCTGAACCTGTACAACCGGTTCAACCAATGGAGCCGCAACCACAACATGCGCCCGTTGCAGAAGGTACCATCGCTCACATCGAGCTTGCAAAAGTACGTCCGAACCCGCTTCAGCCACGTGCTGATTTTAATCAGGAAGCTCTCGATGAGCTGAAACAGTCTATCGCTCAAAAGGGAATCATTCAACCCATCACTGTTCGTAAAACCGGCGACGGGTATTATGAATTAATTTCCGGTGAACGTAGAGTTCGCGCTTCGCAAGAGCTTGGACTCCCTACCATTCCCGCCTACATTATTGAAGTAACATCCGACGCGGAGATGCTTGAGCTTGCCTTAGTGGAAAACCTGCAACGCGAACATCTCAACCCGATTGAAATTGCAATTTCATATCAACGGTTGATAACTGACGTCGGTCTTTCTGTGGAAGAAATTGGGGACAAAATAGGCAAAGATCGTACAACGGTGGTAAATTTTCTTCGCCTGCTGAAGCTACCGGAAAAAATTCAAAAAGCAGTGCGCGATGGAAAACTTTCCGCGGGACACGCCCGTTCGTTGCTTTCTATCCCTGATGAAGCGACTCAGATGAAAATATTTGAACGCGTGACGAAAGATGAAATGAACGTCAGGCAGGTGGAGAAGCTGGTCAAAGCAACGCTTAAAAAAATCGAGCTGCGAGACGTAATTTCGCCTGTCTCTACCATTCTCCCGGCGTCCACAACTGATTATTCCTTAAAAGGGTATGAAGAACATTTCCAGCGCATTCTCGGCACAAAGGTTCGTATTCACCCCATGCAAAACGGCAAAGGAGAAATCGCTATTGAATTTTACACCAACGAAGATCTCGAACGCCTCATGGAATTATTAAACACAATTCCCCACTAAAACGTTTTCCCCTTTCTGCTATGGGGCTGTCTCAAAAGTTGAAGAACGTAGAGTCCGATTCGTAATCGGACAAATATTTAGCCGAAATTTTATCGAATTCTACTTGTCCGTTCGCGGAACGGACTCTACAATTTACTTTTGAGACAGCCCCTAGTGGTGAGGGGAGAAAACAAGCCACATTTCTTAAGAGAAATATTTTATGTCAAAATCAATCGTACTCACACCTAACGCCCCCGCTCCAATTGGACCATACAGCCAGGGAGTAAAAGTCAACGGAACATTAATCTTCACCGCCGGACAAATCCCTTTAGACCCTTCTACCGGCAGGCTCGTTGAGGGCGACATTAAGGCGCAAACCCGCCGCTCTTTGCAAAATGTTCAAGCTATTCTTGAAACCGCCGGAGCGTCACTTGAAACCGTTATTAAAACTACTGTGTTTCTTAAAGATATGAGCGAGTTTCCCGCAATGAACGAAGTCTATGGCGAATTCTTCAACTCCAATCCTCCTGCAAGGTCAACGGTTGAAGTCAGCCGACTCCCAAAAGACGTGCGCATCGAAATTGAAGCGATTGCAGAAGCCAAACATTAAACTATTGCTTCAAGTGACACGATACAGGATATGCGATATGGGATATGCAATATGCGTACCTCATTGCAAATTACTATTTCTTCATTGCCTCCTCGCTCTTGGTTTTTTGTTCATTGTTCCTTGCTCTATGCTCTCCGCGCACAATGCACTCCCCACTGCTCAGCGCTCAACGCTCACTGCCCACCGCCCACCGCTCACAACTCTCGGCTCACAGCCCAGCGCGCCTTGCTCTAAGTTCCACGCTCTTAGCTCTACGCTCTATGCTCAAAACTCTACGCTCACTGCTCACTGCTCACCGCCCACCGCTCACCGCCCACTGCCCACCGCTCACCGCCCACTGCTCGTCGCTCCTACCCAGCAAGATACCTCAAAGCCTCGCGTTGATTCATTACACATTCAATCCGACACAATTGCAGTCTCTGATACAACACAAGACACAACAAAACAATCGTACAAGCCGTTTGTGCCGACGAAATCCGCGCTGCTTGCAGTCGGACTCTCAGCCGCGTTACCGGGCGCAGGACAGGTCTATAACGAAACATACTGGAAGGTTCCCGTGATATGGGGCTTAGGCGGATATTGGGTATATGAATGGATTACACTGAATAGAAGCTATAAAGATTACGGCAACCAATTTAATCAAAGTGTAATTGATAGCCCCCCTTTGGGAGATGATAACCTAAAAAAACAACGAGATTTTTACCGCGATGAACGTGATAAATTCGCCTGGTATCTCGGCGCTCTCTATTTTCTCAATGTCGTTGACGCGTATGTTGGCGCAAACCTGTACGATTTTGAAGTAACCCCTGATTTAGGTCCCAACCCCTCACAATCGTTCCAATTCCGCGGCACCTTCCGCGTTGGCTTTTAAAGTGCGACTCACTTTATCCTTTAGATTACTGCCACTGCAGTGTTGCATCCCAACCTGCAAGCTAAAGTGAGTCGCACTTGGTTCTCCACTATAAGTCACTCAATCCAAATTCTTTTTCTAGTTCCAGTAGCTTCTTTTTCCTCCACAATCCCCCGCCGTATCCGCCAAGCTCTCCATCCTTATTAACAACGCGATGGCAGGGTACGACAATGGCAATCCTATTCATACCGTTAGCGGTTCCAACCGCTCTGCATGCTTTTGGCGAGCCAACCTTCTTTGCCATCTCCTCATACGAAAGAGTTTTTCCGTAAGGAATTTTTAATAATTCATTCCACACTTTCTGCTGAAACGGCGTTCCCGGCTCAACTAACTTCACGGAAAATGTTCTCCTTTTACCCTCAAAATATTCCTGTAATTCAAGTTTCATTTGCTTGATGTGGCTGTTTTCCCCCGGCACAATCGCTTTCTTGAAATGTTTCCTCAGCGAGGCAAATTGCGCATCTAACATCCTTCTATCGGTAAACTCAAGCAGGCAAATCCCTTCCGATGTTGCCGCAGTAACAAGCGGTCCCAATGGACTTTCTATCCACGATGCAATAATGCAATCCTCGTTCCTGCTTTTGCCGGGGGCTTTGCCGAATGTTTTCACAAACGCTTCGCGAAACCCGCTGTGCGAATTGTATCCGTAGCCAAGCGCAACATCGTCCAGATCCGTGCCGAGACGAATTTGCTCAAGCGATTTGCCAAGTCTTCTCCCCCGGCAATACGCCTGAAACGTCATCCCGTAATTTTTGAGAAAGAAACGTCTCGCCCGCGCAGGGTCAATCCCTATTGTCCGAAGAAAATAATCCGAGTACCGCTCGGTCGGTTTGGCGTCAATAATCTGAAGAAGCTTTTGCGCCCACTCCGGCGGCTTGCCGATGCTTTCCATCGGGCTGCATCGTTTGCAAGGACGGTAGCCTGCAAATATCGCCTCTTTTGCAGATTGGTAAAATTCAACATTCTCTTTCAGAGGCTTACGGGCAGTGCAAGAAGGTCGGCAAAAAATTCCAGTCGTGCGCACCGCAAGATAAAAAACTCCGTCATACGAAGCATCCTTCTTTTGATACGCCTGTTCCATTTCAGTTCGGTTGGGTAACGATGTCATCATAACAAATTTTAGAATTTATATTTTGGATTTTAGATTGCTCAATAACTAAACACAAAATAATAAATAGGAAAGACAAATTCCACCGAAAATTGAACAGCAAATTTTTAATATTACGGAGTTACACTTCCCTCTCAAGAGGAGATTTTTTGGTCCGCTACTCTAAGCAATACTTCTTTTTCTCAACCTATCATTAAATTGCTCTCTTACCTTTTCAGCAAGAAGAATTTTTAGCATTGATTGATAAGGAACATCTTCTCTATTTGCTAACACTTTGATTTCAGCAATAAGAGTTTCTGGAAGTCGAATCGAAATCGTCCTGTTTGTCGCTTTCAAATTCGGAAATGTAACAGTCTTTGCTTTCTTCCAATCAAGATACTCTGTTGAATCATTTTTTGCCCAGAATTCGCGTTCCTCGTCTTCGGAGGTAAATTTAGGAATTTTCTTTAGCTTTTTCATTATAATAGCTTCTTTCTTTTTTGTTCATATCTCGCGCTGATACTACTCGTATCTTATCATTTCTTAAAGTAAAAGAAATAAGTAATAAACGTTCCCGGTTTGTCTGCCCAAGAATATAAAAATGATCTTCTAACGAAGAATGCTTTATGTCAGGGAGAATGTAAATAGGTTTATTAAAAAAAACCTGCTCACACTCAAGCCATGATACGCCATGTTTTTCATAGTTCTTGGATTGATTTCCAGGATCCCATTCAAAGCCTTTGATACTATGTTCAGTGTCCATATTGTATATAGATAATATATACTATTTTCAGAAAAATTCAAACGGCAATTTCTTAGTCGAGAATGATCTCCTTTTGCCGACCATCGAACGGGATTTTTTAGATTGCTGATTTCTGAATGCTGATTTTTGAATGGAAAGAGGTTATTTGGTAACCTCCCAAGGTACGTCATTGCGAGACCATGCTTAAGCGTGGTCGTGGCAATCCACTGAATAATTTTATTCCTTAAATTCCAATCCGGGACTCTGTTGTTAAATTATCTCTAATGAACCTCAAACTTCATTTTCTCTCTTTCCTACGGAAGTTAACCTATCTGATATAGATACAGAAAGAAGTAGTTTGATAGCACTCTTGCTTGAATCAAGAAGGAATTCGATTTCATCCGTCTGTACGAATTTCTCTTTGCTAGCTCCATGTCTGATTCCTGGGATATTGTTTGCTGCTGCCCATAGCCCTTCCAAGCATTTTATCATACCGGGGTTCAGGCTTTTTTTATTTCGAAAATACGTGATACAATCGCCCAAAGTACCATTCGGAAGCGAAGAGACACTTTTTGCTACGCTCTCGAGAGCTTTTATCGCTTCGTTAGCTGCTATAATGAAATCTGGAGGATTTGATTTTCGGTTTTGCTCTGATCTATGCCAGTGTACTGCAGCAGCCCCTAATCCACGCTTAATTAATTCTTCTTGGATGCCTACGAAAGGTTGGGATAATTCTATTATCTCACAGTGTAAACAAAAATTTGCAGATACTTCTGCTAGGTTATTAATTCGAGCATGGTATATACTACCTAAGAATTGTCCATCTTTTCCAATTTGTGACGCTTCGAAAAAGTCACTTAAGGCTCCAGATATATCCTTCAAAGCACGGAACCAAGCTTTATCAGGTTCATCTTTTTTAAGGGTTTCGAGATCCTCTCCTGATAAATGTAAAAATAATAGTTTTTGACCAGCCAGATATGAAAGCAATCTAAATTTTGATTTTACCTCAGTGGGTACCATTCCACCTATATACCAATTTTCATTAGTATTTCCCCATTGGATATCAAGAAATGCGTGTGACATCTGAGATGATAAATCTCTAAAATCTTTTTCTAGTTCCTTCCATGTTCGCATATATTTTTTTGTATTTACTCGTGGAGCACATTTTGCAATGTGCTGATTTAATTTAATGTAATACAATCCACACATAATGAATATGATGTTGCACGATTGTCATTATTACCACTTTTGTGAATTGAAATGATTTTCTCTCCTCTATCCTGCCCTTCAACCATTCACTAAACTAACGCTTGCTTTCATACGAACGCCTGCCAAGGATAATTCCTTCAATGCTTATATCCTCATCAAGCTCGGGCCAATGAATACCAATTCCTCCGGCAATGAATTGCCAATTATTACGCTCTTTATTATTTCCATACATAAGTCGAGGGTACCATGCTATGGGAACGGACACTGTTCTACCATCAGAAAGATGAACCTTTAGTTCAGTATCGGTAAATACTACAGTATCTGCCGTAATTTCAGGTGCCTTATCCATTTTCACAAACGTACTCACAAATCCCCAAAAAAACAAAAAAGGTCGGCTCATCGCCGACCTTTTTCTATCCCATCTACAAACTGTTTTATCTCTCTGTACACCTCTTCCGGTTTATCCTTCCACACAAAGCTTGCCGCGCCCTGTATATCTTTCACTGTTACCAGAGGCTGTTGTTGCGCGATTTCATCCCAGGCTTCAATAAATTGAGGCTTGATATAATTGTTAGTCTGCTTCGCAAGCAGGCTGTCGTCATAGCTCCCTCGCAACACGAGAACGGGGCATTGTAGCTTCTCCATTTCCAACGAAATGTCCGATGCAAAAAACTCGCAAAGATACTGCACCATCACCGGAAGCGAAACAGACGCAGATTGATGCCATAGCTCTTGCGCCCTCACGCTGTCGGTTGAATATAACCCCGGCGGATAATTCCCATCCTCAAAGCTTTTCTTGGTGATAGTCTTGAACCATTTCGGTCCCATGTAGTTATCAATGCCGGAAATACGTTTTTCTAAGGTGTATTGTTTAGGGTCGCCTCTTCCAACGGGAATGAACCTGACAGGTCCGCCTAATATTATCACGCCCTGAATTATCTCACCGTACTCAATCCCCATGCGAAGCGCAAGCTGCGTGCCTTGCACAAAGCTGCCCACTACGATGGGATTTTTTACGTTCTCCTTCTCAATAAGCTTTGCTACTCCGCGAAGTACGCCGTTGTTCCAATATTGCTCTCCATAGCTGACGTTTGAATCTAAAATAGGAGGCGCTTTCGTCGTGCCGTATCCGGGAATGGTGATGGCATACATCGTGTAATTCTTTTCATTCGCCATCATAAAATCCTCGAATACGGAATTATCAAATCCCCACCCCGGGATAAGAATCATTGCCTGCTCACCGCTCCCCCGTTTGACATACTCCGGTATCGCCTCATACTCGCTTGTGGTGTACCCGGCAGGTAGTTTAAGATTATTCATAGTTGAATCGAACACAAAATTTGGCATTTGGGCAAATACTACACAGCCAAAGAACACAAAGAGAAAAAAAACGGAAAATATTTTTCGCATAATTTTCTGCCACTGATTATGACAGCCCGTAATAATGATAATGAAAATTTTCTGAACGTAAGCCAACATGTTTACGTTATGATATATGGATTGTTACAATACGTTCGAGTTGTATTCATGTGCATAAACAAAAAAGGTCGGCTATGCACCGACCTTTTTAGGAATAAGCTGCACTCAAGATGCTATAGCAAACGAACTGGTTGGCAGTGAATTAGATTCAATCCTCTTGAGATCAACAATCTTACTTGCGTTATCAATATCAATGCCCACGAGCATTCCTTGTTCATCAAAATCAAGAACAACGCCGTTTGCTACTTCTTGAGATTCTACGCTTGTTTTCTCAGACAGGTCTATATACAGAGAGTCTGTTTCAGGGAAATAATTAAATTTCATTGTATTCTATCCTTGAAATTTCTATCGGGAAATGCATTATGAATTGTTTCACCATCAGCTCATGTAACTACGCGGATATATTTTTTTAAATCTTCAACATATCCCCAGTATCGAACTTTCCCTTCTTCTTGAATCTCGGTTTTAATTGGCTTATGCACGATTTGCTCTATCCATTCTTCCTTTAAGTATGGGCGTTTTACCAGAACTTTTTCCTTAAAATATCTTGTTGTTTTCACTTGTATCTAAGCCAATAATATTTCTTACATCCCCGCTTCAACCTTCGGCGCCTTACCAAGAACGTCATCAATCGAATAATTCTTGATTTTGCCTAAGTTCAATCCTTTCACTCCTTTTTCGATTTTTGCCCTGTCGCCGACGACAATGATAGCGAGATTTTCCGTATCAATGTATTTTTTTGCAACGCGCTGAACGTCTTCTTTTGTCACTGCTAAAACCTTCTGGACATAATTGTTGAAGTAATCGTCAGGCAGCTTATACAGGACTATTTCTGTCAACATTCCCGCTACAGATGCGATGGATGAGAAATTATCGGGGTAGCCTAACGCGAGGTAATTTTTTCCTCGTGTAATATCATCATCGCTTACATTGGCAATATTATTTAATTCCTTCATGAATTCTGACAACGCGCTATCGGTTACATTTGTTTGCACATCCGATGCGGCGGTAAACGGACCGGCATACGGTCTGAAGCTGAAGGATGAGCTTGCCCCGTACGCGTATCCATGCGTTTCGCGAATATTCTGATTGAGCCGCGAAGAAAACGAACCGCCCAATATCGTGTTCATCACCTGGATGGCAAAATAATCTTCAGTCATTCTCGGCGCGCCGATTCTACCGATGCGAATCACCGACTGTGCCGCGCCCGGTTTATCTACCATGTAAATTGTTCTGCCATCAACCTGCTCAACAGAAGAAAGATTGACGGAGGCGGCTTTGTCAGCTTTCCATCCTACGAATATTTTCTCTAACTTTTGCTGAATTGCATCTTTGCTTACATCTCCTACAACAATCAATGTTCCGTTTGCCGGATGGAAATATTGTGAATGGAATTTTTTCAAATCATCAACTTTCATCGAACGGATGCTCTTTTCATTTCCCATTTCCGGTATGCCATACGGGTGTTTCGCCCCGAAGAGTGTTTTCGAGTAGAGAACTGAAGCAATCGAACGGGCTTCATCGTGCCACTGCATTAAGGTCGTTAACCGTTCCTTCTTTTTTCTCTCAA
>SCUC01000376.1 GCA_004322375.1 Bacteroidota bacterium | reverse complement strand
CTAATAACTGGTGTTTTTATCATGGCTTTTTAGAATATATAACCACTTCCTTGATTTTTAAATTCCTCTGCTTTTTCCTTAACCTGACAGCATTGCCCCTCATTCCCCTCTCTCTACGAGCCGTAGGCAAGAGGGGACTCAATGAAAACGATAATTCATAGTAGTGGCGTAAATGGTGTGAATACGAATTCACACACGAATAAAAATGTTACCAGCAGCCCACTACTTAAGTCGTGGGCTACAAAAATCTTATTTTTAGGGTAACTTCAGTGAGGAACAAAACCTCTGCTTTACTATAGCCTACGTAACGCAAACTCACCCTCTATAGGTCGGAGACGGATTGAGAATCTGTAATCTCGTCTACGACCCAAAAGATAGAGGGATTGAGTTAAGGAGAGTTGTATAGAATTATTCAGTAATACATAGTTTCTTCTCAGCATCAATGATATGCTACTGAGAAGATTTTTTTAACTCATCCTGTGCAGTTGCTCGTAAGAAATTGATGATATGCCATCGTTCTTCGTCAGTCATGACGCCAATCCATGGCAGCATTGATGTTCCCGGTACTCCGTTTGTGATAGAATCGAACAAACGAGCATCTGATAAATAGTCAATAAATGGCTTTTCTCCCCACGAGCTAATAGCAACGAGGTTCCTTGGCCTGGGTATTAGATTCTGTGCGATAACGCCGTTACCGTTCGCGTTTGCCCCATGACAATTAGCGCAATAATTTCTGAACAATTTCTTCCCCGATTCAATCGAGGTCTGCGTAGATGCTACAGGGTTATTCGTCTTCGGGTCAACATCAAGATGCGCGATGGCGTTAGGAATCTGTAACGTATCATCGGCGGTGAGCGAGCGAATATAATGGATAACATTCCATCGTTTCTCCGGTGTGAGTATCATCTCAAATGCCTGCATCGCCGTTCCCCTCACTCCACCGCTTATCGAGGAAAACATGCGTTCATCCGTGAGGTACTTCACAAATTGCGCGTTGCGCATGTTTTGCGGCTTGGGAACTAAATTCAAAGCCTGTGGACCCCGTCCATCCGCTCTTCTACCATGACAGCCTGAGCAATACTCAAAAAAGATTGCTTCTCCTGCTTTGATGGAAGCCGGGGAGGAAGGTGGAGATTGTCGAGCAATATTTCCGGCAACAAGAATGTCAGTCTCGCTGAACAAAAACAATCCCAATCCTAAGGCAACAAGACTGAGCGTGAGTAAAAATCGTTGTGATAAAAATTTCATACGATATTTTCCTTTTTCAAGAAGCGCAATGGGGACATGTCGGTTCGCTGCTGAGCCAGCTTAAATAGGGAACATGGAACCCGCGGAGGATGAGAGCAATTCCCATGAGAATAATCATGATTGCTGCAATTTGTTCAGCTCCTTTTCTTACCCTGGCAGAAAAGAAAGAGGAGAAACTGCCGAGTGTCATCAGTGCGGGAGTCATGCCGAGCGCGAAGAAGCCCATTGTTAATGCGCCCTGGAAGACATCTCCCGTCGCAGCTGCTTTAGCAAACATAGAGTATAGAATTCCACAAGGGAGCAGAGGAGCTAACAATCCGATGGCAAGCTTGCTGCGAATAGTTCGCTTCTGCAGCAACTTCGATTGGATTCTGGTGACAATCCCGTTTGAACTGAAGAGCGAAATTGTTGGCGAGAGTGGAATGATTCCAAGAAGCGCAACGCCGGAGAGGAGCATAATGATACCGCTTATGATTGAAAAATATTCACCGATACCTTTCATCCAACCGATTGTCATTCCTACAATACCGACAGCTGCCCCTAATACTGTATAGGAAAGAATTCTTCCGACATTATATGCTACATGAAGAAGGGTGCTGCTTGTGGGCTGTTCCTGTATTGCTGACGATGCAGCAGGAGTCGAATATGCCAGGACAATAAATCCGCACATCCCGATACAATGGAGACTTGAAAGCAATCCCGTTAAAAAAATCATACCATAATCAATCACTTTACAGATTCCTGAGCATAGATTACAGAATTATCAACAGTGAGCTGCTTGAGTGAGCCGAGGTAAAGCGTAAGCGCTTCTAACTCGGACTGTGAATACGTAAAATCAGGCATCATCGAGCCACCGACCAGAGAGCGCGGGTTGATATGGTGCTGAATCATCCATTCCGGTGTTCGCTGCAATCCATATACGCTAAGGTCAGGACCTATTTTTCCGCCAACTCCATTGATTGTATGGCAGGAGTTGCACGCTTTATCTTCGTAAACAAACTTACCTGATTCAACTGTAACAGGCACTTCTTGCACGGGGGCTGCTTTCCATGCCTTTACGGATTCAAATTTTGTAACGGGTCCTGTCATTAAATTTTCTCCCGTGAGACTTTTCATATAAATCACAAGCGATTTCACTTCTTCTGCTGTCAGCTGCATTTTCGGCATTAAGGATTCAAAATTGTTTGCCGTCGGGACAACGATAGATTCCTCAAGGTATGCGCGGGGCCATTTTGTGGCGACTTTGGTTAATTCGGGACCAAGCTTTCCGTTCGATACTCCTTCAATTTTGTGGCAGCCATAGCACGCTTTGTTGCGAAACAGCTCTGCCCCCTGTTGGAGATGCGGCGTTTCCGCGTAAAAAGGAGCAGGATGACATTTCGCGCAGCTGGATTCGATATAGTCTCCGTGAAGCAAAGGCTCAGTCCAATGTTTTTCTTGTCCGTGTGCATCGGTGACGGAAAGTCCCCTGCCGTTGCCATCGTGGCAGGTAGTGCATCCGAACGTTCTATAGGGGTGGTTCCCTGCAATTTTCGGGTGAGTGGTGAAGGGCTGCTGCGCATCCTTGAACCGTTCATCATCAACTCCCATGTGGCAGGTGATGCACCGATCAACGCGTTCTTTACCGAATCCTGTAACGACAATTTGCTCGATGCGCGGCGAGCGGTTTTTTAATATTTCTTTCATCTGCGGCTCAATTGTTTTCTCGGCAACAAGTTGAAGGTACTGTTCCTGATATGTACGCCATTCCGTTTGGTAATTTTTAATGATGATAAACGCATTACCGAGAAGTAGAAATATTGCCCCGACGACGAGGGCAAGCTTAATTGAAAATCCGACGTTCATAGTATCAATTCCTTATTATTCCCATGGAACAACAAAACTCCAATTTGCGCCCCGGAAATAGGTCCCGAGGATAATGAGAGCGCCCATAACCAGCAAGAACGTAAGAAACAATCCGTTGGCGAGAGCGCGTTCTTTGGCAAACCATTTTCCGATGCCGATTTTTTTCCTGTCAATAAACGGGATAAGCATCAGCCCGATAACAATCAATGTCGGAATCAACACGCCGCCGACGAATGCTGAATAGCTGACCAGCTCCTGCAAACCCAGAAAATACCAGGGAGCTTTGGCGGGATTTGGCGGGTGGTTCGGATTGGCGATTTCTTCAAGCGGCGCATCGAATAAAAACGCAGCAACCAACAAGCCCGCAACCACAATCGCGAAAAGAACAAGCTCGCGAATGAGAAGGTGGGGCCACGTGAACACCATATCGTCCGGCTGCAACCCGACAGTCGGCTTTGTTCCTTTCATCAGTTCCATCAGGCCATACGTTTTATTCGGGTCTTGCGGGAACACATGCTTTGTATTGACTTCTCTCATTGTGCAGTTCCTTTCACCGGCGTTTCGTTTTCGTTAGGATGGGAAAGCCCTCCATCTTTTCGAATTCTCCAGAAATGAATTGCAAGAAAGATGGAGAGCAATCCCGGAAGGATGACAACATGAAGCACATAAAATCGTACTAACGCTTCCTGACCGACAACGTCCGCGCCTAAGAGAAATTTTCGTATCGGCTCGCCAAGCACGGGCGCATACCCCGCAATTGACGTACCGACAGTGATTGCCCAAAATGCAAGCTGATCCCAGGGGAGCAGGTATCCCGTAAACGATAGACCGAACGTGAGCAACAATAAGAGTACTCCAATCACCCAGTTGAATTCACGTGGAGGCTTATACGCGCCGGTAAAGAACACCCGCGCCATGTGCAGAATGACAAACACCACCATAAGCTCAGCAGCCCATTTGTGAATATTCCGCAGAACAAATCCAAAGTCAACGGAAGAACGGAGGTCGAGCATTCTGTTGTATGCTTCAGTGGCAGAAGGGAAGTAATAAAACATCAACCATACACCGGTGAAGACGAGCACAAGAAAAAGGCAGGTTGCAATGATGCCAAGTCCGAACGTATAAGTAAACCTTAGCGAGTGTTTGGATACCTTGACGGAATGGATGTGAAGAAATAAGTTATTGAAAACCGCATACGACTGACCTTCCGCATCTTGAGGCATTTTCCCGTACCGGAACAGAGCACGGTAGAGCGTATTGAAAAAGGCGATGGCTTTTTCTTTCAATGATAGTGTTGTTGACGCTTGACTCGTTGCCATAGTATTGGTTTTTCTTATCGAATATTACATTGTAAAAAATGTGCCGGGGGTAACTTTAACGGATTTGTCAATTTCAAGCTCGCCGTTCGGAGCAACGCTGACCTGATACCAATCGAGCGGGCGCGGGGCAGGACCGCCTGTAACCAAGCCATCATTATCAAATTGGCTTCCGTGGCAAGGACACTCAAAGCCTGCGTCTGAAGTTCTCACCGTGCAGCCAAGATGTGTGCAGGTGACAGAAATGGCGGCAAAGCCTTTTTTATCCCGAACAATGGCAATGCGATCATTTTCAAGGACCTCTTTAATTCCTTCTTTATACTCATCAGGTTTTCCTGCGCGGATAAGGGTTGGGGGACCGTAATCCACGGCGGGTTTCAGGTATAATAAATTGCCAAGAGCCGCGACTGCAGCCGAAAGTCCGACGCCAATCCAGCCCAGCGCCGTAAGGAACGTTCTTCTGTCAATTTCAGGTTGTTGTGTTCTTACGTGTTTTTTCTTCATTGCATTGCTCCTTACTCTTCATCCCGCAACATCTGGTATTTTGGCTCTTCAATATCTTTGAACTGGTTAGTTTTCGCTGCCCAGACAAATGCAGACGCGAAAATCACTCCCAGTGAAAGGCTAAGAAATATCAAGAAGTAGATAGATATCATCATAGGTATCAAACCATCATAAATTGTTGTTGATAAGAAAAATGTTCCATAGTTACCGCTCCCGTGGGACAACGTTTCGCGCAATACCCGCAGCGAATACAGAGCTCTTCATCCTTGAGCATCGCAGAACCGACAGATTTCAACTTCGCGAAACCGGTTGTTTCCGCAAGCTGAAGAACATCAAACCCGTATCGTTCACTAAACATCCCGCGCAAGGCAGGCTGAATGTTGATGCTTGAAAGGGGAACAAGCGCGAGGCAATACGTAGGACAAACATCAACGCAGCCATTGCACAGGATGCAGAGTTCGCCGTCGAAAATTGTGTCAATGTGACATTTCAGGCAGCGCACGCCTTGCTCGCAGGCAACTGTTTCCTCGAAATTCTTTTCTATCAGCCTGGTAGAAGAAGCACGCTCGTTCACTTCAATGACAGGAGGGTTAACGCGGTCTAATTGTACATATCCCCCCGGCATTTGATGAAGAACGGGCAATTCAAAAAATCCTTTTCGTTCTTCCGTAAGCTGCTTGCCGCGCAGGTATTCGTCTATCGAAACTGCAGCTCGTTGCCCTGATGCGACAGCGTTAATGAAAAGCTTCGCTCCTTCGGCAACATCACCGGAAGCGAAGATGTAAGGGACGCTTGTTTGTTTCGTTTCAGGATTGATTTGAATTAATCCGCCGGGCGTGAGCTGTAACTCTGGAATATCTTTCAAATAGCCATGGTCGGCTGATTGCCCGATAGAGAGGATGACGGTATCTGCCGGAATGATTTCTCCCGGTTCCTCAGCAAATACTGGATTAAATCTGCCTGTTTCATCAAATACAGAAATTACTTTTCGGGTAGCAAGTCCCTTTACTTTACCGTTCTCAGCAACAATTTTAAGCGGGCCGCGGGAAGAATGTACTTGAACACCCTCTTCCTGCCCCTCCTTGATTTCTATTTCATCGGCAGGCATCTCGTCGCGGGATTCCAGGCAAACTAAGTGAACTTCTTTCGCGCCTGTTCTAAGAGCCATGCGAGAGCTGTCAGCCGCTTCATAAAAATCTTTCGCTTCCGCCTTGTAGGGAACGCCTTTCCGTCGAACGGCGGAACGCGCGACATCGAACGCCACGTTACCGCCGCCAATAACAACTACGCGCTCGCCGATATGAACTTCTTTTCCAAGATTAACCTGCTTTAAGAATTCTATTCCGCTCACTACGCCTTCGGCATCGCTTCCTTCAATTTTCAAGCCGCGCCCTCGCTGTAAGCCGGTTGCTATGAGAATTGCCTCATATCCCTGTTCGCGCATTTGTGAGATCGTAATATCTTTTCCTACTGTGGTATTCAACCGAAGCTCGACGCCAAGACTGAGGATTGCCTCTATTTCTAATTGAACAAGGTCGCGGGGAAGACGATAGACGGGAACGCCTGTTGTCAACATACCGCCTGCGATTGATTCGCTTTCAAACACAGTAACGGCATACCCAAGAAGCGCAAGGTCGTGAGCGGCAGTCATTCCTGCTACACCTGAGCCAATGATTGCTATTTTTTTGCCTGCTTTAGGATTGTGTGCATCGCGTCTGGCTGTCGAGTATTGAATGGTTGCTGCGGGGTTGCCTGTCTCAACGCCATAGGTTTCCGTTACGAATCGTTTCAACGCGCGAATGGTTACCGGTTCGTCTATGCTTCCGCGCCGGCATTCTACTTCGCAAGGAGCGCCGCACACTCTGCCGCAAATCGAAGCGAAGGGGTTCGGTCCACGCGCTAATTTGTACGCGTCTAAGTACCGTCCTTCCGCAATGGCGATAACGTAGCCTCTTGCATCTGTCCTCACAGGGCATCCCCATTGGCATTTTACCTGACGCTGCCAGTATTCTATATCAGGAATCTCTATATTAAATCGTTGTGATACCATAGGTTATAATGCTTGGCGAATTTTTGCCGGGATGATATTCGAAACAGAGCTTTGGTTTGCATTAAACTCTGCTTGACGGAGAGTATGTTGTACAGCTAACTCAGCCAAGGATTTATTACGGAGAATGTGTTTCAGCGCTGCCTGCGCCTCGCACCAAACGATATGGACTGCGCACCATTGAGTTCGTTCACAAAAATGAGGACCGACGAGACATTTATTGAGAAATATTTTTCCTTCTACCGCCTCGATAACATCTAAAAGCGTTAATTGCTCAGGGGGAATTGCGAGACGAATTCCTCCATTGTTTCCGCGTTGAGAATGAATAAGTCCGGCTTTCGCGAGAAGGGTAATTATTTTTCGCAGGAAGCTTTCAGGAATATCCCAACGCCCGGAAACTTCCGGGATCTGAACGACAGTCCCGAATGGCTGAGTTGATAAGCCCACCATTGCCCGAACTGCATATTCACCTGTCATCGTTAATTGCAAGATACTTCCTTCAAATAATCGTATGTTGCATTTACAAACTTTATGCCAAATGAGAGTGCATTTGTCTCATTAAAAAAGTAAATACAATTGACAGATTTAACATTAGTTTGCTGAAATATTCAACACATAATGCGCGAATTATCTTTTCACAATTAAGAAAATTATTTATAATGTATTTGCAAGATTGAGAGAAGGGTAACGCCTGAAGAGTGTTGTGATCAGAACTCCGACTTCTTCACCATTAAATTTCGATGAAAATTCAAGTACTTTTTCTCATTCAGGTACAGAAGTCGGAGTTCTTTATTCTATCAATAATTTTGCCTATGAATTTTTCTGTCTAGCCACAATAGTTTAACAATTACAAAGAAGTTATATGATAAAACTATGTTGTTCTTTAGTGTTCCTTTTGTGTATGGCGTTTTCTCAGGAACGCCCCGTCCATACATATTCAATTGTTGCGAGAGACTCCATAACGGGTGAGATGGGAGTTGCTGTTCAATCGCATTGGTTTTCTGTCGGCTCGCTTGTTACATGGGGTGAAGCAGGAGTCGGAGTAGTAGCCACCCAATCGTTTGTGGACCCAGCGTACGGTCCTCTCGGTTTAGAGTTAATGCGCGCTGGAAAAACCGCGCAACAAGCTCTTGAAGGATTGCTGGCATCTGATCCGGGAAAAGGAGTTCGTCAAGTGGCAATGCTCGATGCAAAAGGAAATGTTACTGCTCATACCGGGGCGAAATGTATTCCTGCCGCAGGGCATATTGTTGGGGAGCAATTTTCCGTTCAAGCAAACTTGATGCTGAACGATAAAGTGTGGGGCGCGATGGCAAAAGCCTTCCGCGAAACTAAAGGCGTTTTAGCAGAACGCCTGCTGGCTGCTCTTGATGCGGCACAGGAAGTTGGAGGAGATATTCGGGGCAAACAATCTGCAGCGATATTAATTGTCAGTGGAAAGTCAACAGGGAAACCCTGGGTTGACAGGATTATGGAGTTGCGCGTCGAAGACAATCCTGAGCCGTTGAAAGAACTCAGGCGGTTAGTCAACATTCATCTTGCATACCAGCATATGAACAACGGCGATTTAGCAACAGAGCATAACGATATGGAAAAAGCGATGAAAGAATATGGCGCAGCGATGGAAATGATGCCTGAAAATTTGGAAATGAAATACTGGACTGCAGTCTCGCAGGCAAATGCGGGGAAATTGCACGATGCCTTACCGTTGTTTGCCGCTGTTTTTAAAAGCGATCCTAATTGGATCGAGCTGACTTCGCGACTTCCTAAAGTTGATTTGCTTAAAGTAAATGATGAAGAGTTAAAGAAAATTCTCTCTCAGGCAAAATAGAAAAAATAATCACTTACTGAAGTTACCCTATAAATAGATAAATCGTGCTTGCGATGGGTGTAAAACCCATTGCTAGTCCCAGATTTTTTAAAAGGGATTATAAACACAGGTATTTTTATTTGTACGTATGGAATTGGCTTTCATGCTCCTTAGCATTCAGTGGCTAAAGCCATAAGGGGATGGATTTGCCCCAACCCCTTTATTGGAGTAGTTGCCAAAGCGAATTAGGAATGCAAGTCACTATTCCGTGGACTTCATCTCGGAAAAATCGGGGACACGTGATGACTTTTTAGACAACTGTAAATAAGGGTAGTTCCAAAAACCAGTTCTACTGTCATTCCCGCAGGATTCAAGTCGCCTTTGGCGAACCTCGTCAAAGACGGGCGGGAATCTACTTCAAATGGCTCAAGATTCCCAATAAAAAATTTGGGAATGACAAATGTGGCAGTTTTTGGAACCACCCATAAATGTTTAAGGATTAGTCGAATCTTTATCGAACATCGGTTGACTCTAATGTCACTTCATTCGAAATCTGATATACTAAATAAAGTGTCGGTGAATCCTTCGCGTCCTTAGTGAGCCGATAGGAGTTTGTAATTTCCGCGCCTTTTTTGTTATCTGATATTCCACTGTTTTTAGTTATGTCCTGTACGGAGAAGATTGTTACCCGCTTAAGCAACACTTCTTTTACCGTCAGAGAAATATTGGTAACAAGCTCAAATTTCCCTGAAAGGCGGATATAGGAGTAGGAGATTATTCCCGTAGTGTAATACCAGGCGCCTGTCGCCGGATTTTTTGAAGCCGAATTGACAATGATTTGTGATTTCTCCGGAGTGGGTAGTTTGGAAGGAGCGGTTTTACCAGTAATGACTTCGCTACTGATTTCTGTTTGATCAGTTATTGTAGTTTGCTCCGAGCAGCCCGTTAAGAAGAGAATAGTCAGGAAAGTCAAGCTAAAATAAAACGTTTTCATTGTTTCTTCCTTTAAATAGTTAGTGGGTTAATTTGTTGATACATTCTTTAATTTCTTAACTGGTGATACTTCCATTCGTGTGCCACGGAGCAATTTCAAGCTCATACCTTTTCAAATGAGCTAAAAAAAGAGATTTTCAATCAGATATTGTCGGCAAGCTATAGTGAATGTGGAATCCATCCCACAGTTTTAATTATTAAAACAGGCAATATGTGGAACTGATGGTACAGAATCAACCTCTAATTGTTGATTCTGTGAAGCTAAAATGGTACATTTACGAAGTTGTTATGAGAGTATGGTAAACACAAGCTTCAGAATTACGAATTCTCTGAAAAAGATTGTCTATTACTCCATCTTTTTCTGTTCGTTTCAAGTGACATTCTCGCAGGATACAGGGAAGTCCTCCGCGGAGATTCGGGGAACTATTACTGTTCCCAAAAATAATGAGGTAATAGAAGATTTATATCATAAACGGGCTCTTAACAGGTACGCAAAGCATCATGGAGGAGTCAATAAAACCCCCAAGCCTTATTCGCTTTCCGAGCAATGTGTTATCTATATTGAATCGGCGCCACAATACTCATCTTCGTCGGAACGACAGCGCCGCGCCGAGCTTGACCAGAGTGACTTGATGTTTCGCCCTTTAGTTTTACCTGTCCTCGTTGGCACGACAGTTGACTTTCCCAATCGTGATGAGCTTTATCATAACGTTTTCTCATACTCTTCGGTTAAAGAATTTGATCTGGGCAGGTATCCAAAAAATCAGGTAAAATCGGTCACGTTCGATAAAGCGGGAACAGTTCAGGTCTTCTGTGATATACACACCTATATGTTTGCCACTATACTTGTGCTTGATAATCCATGGTTTACAACGCCATCGGAAGATGGCAGCTACGTGCTATCCAACGTTCCGCCGGGAACCTATCAAATAAGCGTCTGGTATCTCAGAAAAAAAGTGGATACAAAGACTGTTACCGTAAAAGAAAACCAAGCTCTTGTTGTCAATTTTGAACTTTAAGCATGAATCAACAATTGAAAATTTGTCTCACGCTTTTTATCTTGTTGCATTTGGTTTCACAGTTCTCTTATGCCCAGATATTTGTTAGCGGGCAAGCATCCGCATCGTATTTGCAATCAGGAGAAGCTCTCTCGCGGTACACCGTCAACGAAGGAAGGGGAACATTTGCCTGGCGATTAGACGTTTTCGCGGATGCTATCATCTCGGAGAATCTTAAGTTCTATAGTAATATTCGGATAACGGAAGAACAACGCTTGAATATTGATTTACTCAAACTGCGTGTGACAGATATAGCGGGACTCGGACTTAATGCCAATATTGGAAAAATATTCATTCCGTTTGGTTCCTTAGGAGAACGGCGTTATCCGAAACAAAATCCTTTTTTTCATCTTCCTTTGATGAATGAACATATCACAACACTAGCTCTTTCTGATTATTCGCTTCACACGCTCGACCCTATGCAAGTGATTTCAGGGAATGGATTTCGATTGCTTGATTATGGCTTATATGATGCGGGCATTTCTCTTGATGGTTCTGTTGGAAAGATAGAGTATGCGCTTGCTCTCATTAACGGCGCAGTGAGCGCAACAAGCTCGTACACTGCCTCAGGGCTAAATAATAATCAGGGGTTTGGCTCTGTAGCCCATATCGCTTATGTGCCTTCTGAAGAATTCTCGCTTGGCGGTTCGTTTGGTTACGGTCCATTTATTTCTGAAAATAATCCCCAGGGGGAAGACCCTAACCATTATCCGCAACGAATTACCGGAATTGACATCAGCTACTCACTGGGCTATTTCTCGTTTTTCGGTGAGGCAATTTATAATAATTGGATGTTTGACGATGAGCCGGATTTGAATGCGTTCGCGTATTCTGCCGAGATTCATTATACCATCATTCCAAGGATATTATGCGCCGTGAGAGTTGGAGGAATCAGGTTCAATGAAATTACTGCAGATGTGTATTCGCAAGACGGCACGTACGGAACATATACAGGAACATGGGATGACATTGTTGTACGATATGAGACTGCGTTGCAATATCGGATAGAGAAAGACGCGCTCATAAAATTGGTGTATGAAATATATTCTACGTACGGCAACTTTGGCGACCCTTCAGATAACCTGCTCGTCTTACAAACTGTCTTCGGGTTTTAACCTCCATAATAGACTTTGACTTTCAGGCTCAAAATACTTTTAGCTATATGGGGAGTTGTATTCGGGCTCCTCATTGTACTGTATATTGTGCTTAATTCATGGATTCGTAATCAAATCCGGGAACGGTACTCGGAAGACCTGTTAAGAAGTTCTGCTATCATTCAGCAGCTCCATGCACTGCAGGATGAACAAAATATTAAATCTGCTCAAGTCGTAGCGGAATCCCCCCGTTTGAAGGCTGTTGTTGAGCTGGGAGACGCGAATACCGCTTTGCAGCTCGCTCAAGAACTCACTTCCGAAATGCGCGTTGATATGTTTGCAATCACTGATGCAGAGCATAGGAAGCTCGTTCAACTGGTTGGAGGTCAAACCTATGAGCCACAATTA
>SCUC01000375.1 GCA_004322375.1 Bacteroidota bacterium | reverse complement strand
AGAAATACTTAAACGGTTCCGGTGATAAAATGATATGCTTGCCATGTTGAAGAAAATATTGAAAATTATAGGGTACGCATTGGGAATTGTGTTCCTCTTGTTGTTCCTTCTTTCAATATTTTCTCAAACTCAATACTTTAAAGATACCTTACGGCCTATAATCATTGCCCAGCTGAGCAAGAGTATCAACGGAACAGTCCATATAGGAAAAATCAGAGGCAATTTTTTTAATACGCTCTCTGTAGATTCACTCTCAATTTTTTACGGAAACGACCCTGTATTTTCTATCGGCAGAGTCTCAGTTTCTTATGACCCAATATCGTTGTTCAAATCCACAATTATCATTGATACGCTTTCCCTCGAAGCCCCTCGTGTTTCATTGCTCAAGCTCAACGATAGCTCATGGAACGTTGATAAGCTTTTTAAGCCGGCAACAGATACCTCCACGGGGAAATTTGATAAAACGATAGTCCTTAAAGCATTCACACTTCGTAACGGCATCTTGAGCCTGCACGACTCTTTGCATTATCAGAACAATGATACGGCTACGCACGATTTCCAGCGCGTTGATTATCATAACTTCGACGTTACAAACTTAGACATTTTTTTAAGCGCAGTTATAAAAGATAAAGATATTAAAACAAATATTACAGCGATTCGATTTATCTCTCTTGCTCCCCGCTTTGTCCTTGAAAGTTTCCGGGGGGATTTCTCGGTTGATACAAGCGGTATTATTGCGGAGGATGTAAGTATTAAAACTGCTAATTCGGAAATCAGCTTTAGCGCCCAATTGAGTAAAGAAAACATCTTCGATGGTTTCTACCTTCCCGCTCTTGAACACAATACGACCACGCTTGAATTTGACGCAGAGCGAATAGATTTCGCCGAGCTTAAACAATTTCTTCCGGAACTCCAGTTTCTCTCCGGAACTGCCTCACTCGATATTGATGTTGAGGGTGAATTTGGAAACCTGGCAATAAAACGATTGAACTTAGATACCTACTCTACCTCGATTAAAATTGCTGGTCACCTAAAAAACCTTCACAAGCCGGACAGCTTGTACATCATGGCAACCATCGGAGATTCAAAATTGTTCCCTTCCGACGCACACCACTTGATGCCTACGTTCAACCTTCCGCCATTGGAAGATGTTGGACAGACAAGTTTCTACGGTCAATTCATTGGATACCCGACCAATTTTCAACCGTCAATTTCAATAAAAGGAGCAGTTGGCGCAGTTGATGCACGTGGTTCCATCAGAATCCCCAACGACACGCTACAATACAACCTGAACTTTTCAACACAGGGTCTTGACCTTTCAAAGATTTTCTCGAATACCGCGCTCAAATCATTTATTACAACAAGAGGGAATATATCCGGCAAAGGAACAACACTCGCGACCTTACATTCCAATCTGAATCTCGATGTAGATTCCGTTCAAATAGATAACTTCATTATTGACCACTCAAAAATTACTGTCAACGCTCTCCCCAATGCGTTGGAAAGCGTCTCTTTGCTCAACGTGAATGGAGCAACGGTGAATATCAATGCAAAGCTCAACAACGCGGATTCAGAACGACCGGAATTTGCCAGCCAGCTTGCAGTCTCCTCATTTGATATTAACAAGTTTTTCCCTTCTGCCGGCATAGAATCAAAAATTGACGCTTCCGCTATCGTTAAGGGGTCAGGCAAAGAAATAGACAGGCTGAATATATCAAGCACAATCTCATTATTCGAATCGAGAATAAATTCTTATAGGACAGATACGGAAGAACTCTCCATCATCCTCAACCAGAGTACTCCTGCTGAAAAGCGCTTTAGCGTTAAGTCCTCTGTCGCCGATTTTGAGATGAACGGGGATTTCGATTTTCATCTCCTTACATCGGCTCTACCCCGCCACATTTCAATGCTTGTGAGCAGAATTGCAAACCACACATCCGCACAAGATTCGACAACGAAACAGCACATTGATAAAACTGTGATACAGCCCCTTCATCCCGGCGAGCAATTATCAATGGATTTTCATTATATTATCGAAGCTAAAAACTTAAAGCCGATTTCTTCCATTATTGGAAAAACGCCCTTTAACGGAAGAGGCAAAATTCAAGGGGCAATTACAGGGGCAGATTCACTCCTTAATCTTTCTGCCAAAGGAACTATTGAGGAAATTCAACTTGGGGAAGCAGATAGCGGCATCTATTTTAATAATTCAGCAATAGATATTGACGCTCATAATCTTACAAGCAGGCAAACGTTAGAAAAATTATCAAGTGATATTGTCGTGTCTACGCAATCAGGCTCGGTCAGAGGTACGAACATTCATAATGGTTCCGTCTCACTCCATTATCGCGATTCAAAGGGGAATTTTGACTGTTCGGGAATCATTGATTCCATCCTCATCGTGAAAACAATTGGCATTGTTTCCATGCAGCCGCAAACGTATGTGTTCGACGCTGATACATTTAATCTTGTTTACCGGAATTATGAATGGAAAAATGACAACGATGTTCAAATCAGGCTTAACCGCGATGGAGTACGAATTCTTCACGCTCTGATGAAACATAAAGATGAATCCGTATATCTCGCAGGAACTCTGAACGCTAACGGTCAATTTGACGCAACATCAACAATTCGCAATTTAGATATTCTTAATTTCAGCCATTGGCTACTCAGGGTTAATACGGAAGAATCGAATGTGAAGTTGACGGGTAAAGTAAGCGCTGACATCAAAATCAGCGGTACTCCGGAATCACCCACACTGAGCTTGTTAGCCAACTGCCGGAAAATCGTCTATCGGAATATTAAAATAGGTACCATTGCAGCCACTTTTGATTACGATAAACAGACGGCTACGATTGTGGCAAACGTTTCTCCCTCTGAAAACGATAGCATCAGAACACTCACAATAACAGGAATATTACCAATTAACCTTGCTTTCCAGGGGGTGAATACCCGTTTCCTCGACCAAGAGCAAAATTTTCGTATTGTTTCACATGGGTTCAGCCTCGCCCTTCTTGAACAAATTATCCCTCAGATGAAAAACTTGACAGGCACGTTTTCCGGTGAGATATTAATGACGGGAACTCCCCGGCACCCGCTATACATGGGAAGGCTGACAATCGAAGACGCTCAGTTTATTTTTTCGTCAAACAATGTCGCGTATAAGCTCGCAGGCACTATTGAACCTTTGGGTGAGCGGTTACAATTTCGCTCGATGAGGATGACAAACGTTACCGACCAAAAGTATGATGGCAATGCGACTATCAATGGATATCTTACCCTCAAAGAATTCGAGCTAACAGACTATGATATTACAACCAAAGGAAGCGTTCTTATCATGAGCGATTCAACCCGGAGGGTTGTTCCCCAAATGTACGGGCCCTTGTTAGCAGAGACAGACTCTTCCGGCGTTCGATTGCAAGGAACCGTTGATAGCCCCTTCTTATCAGGCAACCTGTACGTACAAGATGCGAACATTGTGTTTCCTCCGACAAGGAATGTTAACAACAGGGAATCTGAACTAACGCTAGTGTATGTGTATCTAGATGACACAACAAAGAAGATTATGATTACGGACAGCAGTCAACAAAAACAGGATAATCCTGTTCCGGGGCAAAATCTCACGTCGAACTTTGGCAGACAACCCACCGGCGTCAGACAGAGCTTTATTGACTTGTTGAGGTACGATCTCAATATCGAAACACGGGGTCCCACACGAACGCGAATGATTTTTACCCCAGCAACAAGCGAAGAACTTTATGCTGAGCTGGAAGGTTCTGTCAGGGCTGTTAATGATCGCGGCACTGCAAATATCTATGGTGAAATATCTGTAACCGATCGCTCTTATTATTATTTTCTTAAAAAATTTGACGCGCGTGGAACGCTGCGCTTCATCGGTCCGTGGGATAACCCTGAACTAAACGTTATAGCGACGTACCAGGGTACACGTACGATTACCTCTCCCGGTTCTGAGGAGACACAGCAGCAAAAAGTCATCGTGCAAATTGATATTTCAGGAACAAGATATGAGCCGCGCCCCGAGCTCTCGTTGAAAGTGCAAAATGAAAATTCACCTGTTGTTAACTGGTCAACACAGGCGAAGGTCGTCGACGCGAT
>SCUC01000374.1 GCA_004322375.1 Bacteroidota bacterium | reverse complement strand
CTCCTGATTCAGAAAAAACCTAAAGTATTAACGAACAATGGAACGATTTTGCATAGCGCTGTATCTTCGGGCAGCGTTGATTTAGTTAAAAAATGTATAGAGGCAAAACTCGACGTCAACGCAAAGGATGATGATGAGTTAACACCGTTATTCATTGCTGCGATGGCGGACAGTAAGGAAATTGTCGGAATGTTACTCGCAGCGGGGGCAAGAGTAGATGCCGAAGACCAATCAGGGAAAACCGCGCTTCATTATGCTGCAATAAATGGAAACAAAGAAATGATAAGCATGTTGCTTGCCGCGGGAGCGGAGGTTAATGCCAAAACTGAAAGGGACATAACGCCGCTGCACTATGCAGCGCTTTGTGCCTCGCCAGAGATCGTTAATCTTCTGTTGGAACACAAGGCAGAGGTTAATACTAAAACTACGTATAAAACATCATTATTCAGCCTGGTGATGAAGACACTCGCCCAGGGGCTGGGTACAAGGTTTGGTATTTTTAAGCTATTTCAATCAAACATGGCAGTTGTTGACGCTCAAGTAGATAGAGCCCAGGAAGTAGATTTGACACCACTCCATTTTGCGGCCAGCAATGGTTCGCCCGGTGTGGTACAATTGTTAGTTGAAAGGAACGCAGCTATTGAGGCCCCTTCAAGCATGAAAAGCACTCCTCTGCATGTTGCCTTGCGTGCAAATCGGGATACAATTGCTCTGTACTTACTATCTAGAAAGGCTAACGTCAACGCTCAGGATGATAATAAAAATACCCCGCTGCATATCGCCGCTCGTAATCAAGATATTTTGATGATACAGGCGTTATTAGAGAATGGGGCAGATATCAGCTTGATTGATAAAGAAGACAGCACGGTGTTTGACATTCTTTTTGCGAGAGAAAATTATGGAGGAATTAAGCTGCTCTGCGAGAACCTGAAAGCGAACACATCTCTCATGAAGCGATTTATTGAGACAGAGACACCGGTTTTACAGTACGCAGCGCTTGCCGGGGATGTTGCGCTTGTGAAGATGCTGGTTGACTCTAAAGCGAAAATCAATGATCGGCATTATATGACGTCGTTACAATTTGCCATGGTTGGAGGCTCTGCTTCCATAGTTGATTTGCTTCTCGCAAGCGGCGCGGACCCAGGAGAGAAAACTTCTAATGGAAACACATCGGTTCATATTGCCGCAGCGACGGGAAATAGCTCATTTATACAACTTATGCTTTCAAAGATTTCTGACGGCATTAATAAAACGAACGATAATGGGCAAACACCCCTCATGTTAGCTATCTGCTCTAGAAACGTTGATGCTGTAAAACAACTGGTAGCAAGCGGGGCAGATGTGAAAGCTAAAGATAAACAACGAATGAACGCTCTTCATTATGCTGCCGCAGTTGGGTCGTTGGATATGGTAAAATATTTTGTCGAAGAACAGAAACTGGACGTGAAAAGTGAAGCAAGTGAAGCAGTGACACCTCTCCATGTAGCCGCCAGCATGGATAAGCCGGAAATAGTAGAATACCTGCTTTTAAATGGCGCGAAGCTGGACGCAAAAACATCAGAAGGATTCACAGCGCTTCATTACGCTGCGCAGAACGGTAATTTTGATTTAGTAAAAAGCTTCGAAGCCAAAGGAGCGAAACATCTTGATGCCCAGTTTATCGTATGGAGAAAAACATTATATGGAGCAGCTCAGTATGCAAAGGAATGGGGTTCGTTGGGATTGGTCGGAATGTTAGTATATAGCGCCCGTGATAATCGAAGCCATAACTGGAAGCCGATTCATCTTGCCGCGCGAAACGGGCACAATGATATTGTACAATTTCTACGTCAGACAGGTGAAATGGTGACAGCAAAAACGGATGACAAATTAACGCCGCTTCACCTCGCTAGCATGAATGGGAATATTGAAGCGATGAAAACAATCCTTTCCGATTTCTCGTCGGGATTAGGACCGGGCGAACAACTCTCCGTGTCGGAACTCGATACATTTTATAGTTATTATGGAAAAAAAGCAAAATTTATTGTGACATCAGGTTGTAATGTCAATAGTCAGGATGCGAATGGTTGGACACCGCTTCATTGGGCATATCTTTTCGAACGAGAAGAAGCAGTTGACCTTCTCAAAAAAATGGGTGCAGACATAGATAGACTGACTACATCTGAAGTAAAAATCACGGAAAACATTTTTATCAAGCAGGATCTACCGCCTCAATACCTACACGGTGTGCTTGGATATATACTCGAAATAGTACGAAATCCCCATATTAACACTGTAGGACCAACGAGAATGGAATTATGGAGATAACTCAATAGTCAAATAAAGGCTACTAATGAGGGAAATTTCTATGAGTCGACTTTGAAATTTGTAAACACAAAGAGGAATGATTACCCATTCCTCTTTGTGTTTCACCCCAGAAATTCCTATTCCAAATGCTGTCCATAAAGTGAATGATGCGGTCGTAGCGGATCGTCAGACGTACGTGAGATAGGGAAATTGAAAATCCAGTGAATTATTTGTAGATTTTTTATCATTTCAGATGTTCTTTTGTTGGTACCTCCACTAATTCTTATGCTTTAAAAAGTTATTAAACAAGGAACGTTTGTCTTGTTAAGTTATTTAAAAGGCTAAAATAATGCATCCTTACTTTTCGTCTATTTCCCCGGAAGCGATAGGTAAAAAACTCTATCGTTGTTGTTTCGTTCTTCTTGTCATTGCAGTAACCACACCATTGGTAGCGCAAAAACCTGTTATCAGCTCATTCACGCCTGATACCGGTTATGTCG
Source organism: Bacteroidota bacterium (assembly GCA_004322375.1). Lineage (GTDB taxonomy): Bacteria > Bacteroidota > Ignavibacteria > UBA10030 > SZUA-254 > FW602-bin19. The sequence continues at coordinate 8,093 of SCUC01000374.1, read as the reverse complement.
GCACTCCCGTACAAATTGCGGGAGAATATTTCATTGATGTATCGAGAGTCTCATTTTCAAGAGGGAATCGGGATACGATTCCCGTTACACTCGACCGTTCGTTATCAGGACATGCGCTGTATGTAAATTCTGCAAAGTTCAGTCCTAGTGGTCAATACATTGCTAGCGGAGGTTCCGATAAAAACGTAATCTTATGGAATGTAAGCGCGGATAGCATAATATACACTTTGACAGGTCACACGGGCGTTGTGTATGCCGTAGCGTGGAGCCCGGATGGAGAGTATGTTGCCAGCTCGGGGTACGGTGAAATTAAAATCTGGAATGCGAGCGATGGGAGTCTCGTACGGACAATAACGAAATCCAGCTGTGTTTTTCGTTGCCTAACCTACGGTCCTGATGGAAATTCTATTGCAACCGGAACTTCTCTCAACACGGTTATCGTCTATAGTGTCACCGATGGCTCCGAAATTACCACCTTAACGGGGCATACCGGTACGGTTTCATCCGTGGCGTATTCTCCGGATAGTCAATACCTCGCAAGCGGAAGCTGGGATAGGACTGTACGAATCTGGCGGGCAAGCGACTGGAACTGGGTACGCACTCTCACGGGTCATACGAATGCAATTGGCGGCATTGCTTATAGTCCCGATGGTCAACGGATTGCGAGTTCTGGAAACGATTGGAGCGTTCGACTCTGGGAAGCGCAAACAGGTACTCTTTTGTACACGCTCACAGGACATAGCGCCAATGCGCCGGCGGTGGCGTATAGTCCTGATAACAAGTATGTTATTAGCGCCTCGGATGACTTGACAATGAAAATTTGGAAAACGAGCGATGGCAGTCTGGTAAGAACGGTAACAGGATTACCGTCAAACACGCCCACGGTCGCCTTTAGCCCCGACGGCAATACTCTGGCAAGCTCGAGCTGGGACAACACAATTAAAATTTGGCAATGGGATGGAGATATACCGGCAACGTATGAAGTTAGTTCTTCAACAACAGTACGGGCGACAGCGCCTGAAGGATTTGGAGATGGTCCTATACGGATACAAAATAATTACGGCTTTACATTTAGCAGCGCAGATTTCATTCGAAATACAAACCAGCCACCGATTGCCCATGAGCAATTCGTGGCTCTGCCCGAAGACAGCTCACTTCTTATAACTCTTACCGGAAGCGACCCCGAAGACAGTTCTTCAATTTTCTTTGAGGTTCTTGAAACTACAATATATGGCGAGCTGAATGGAACCCCTCCGGCGTTAACGTACACACCGCAGGAAAATTACTATGGCGCAGATTCGTTGGTGTTTCGCGTGAGCGACGACGAGTTATTCGACACCGCTATAGTACATATAACGGTTGCACCGGTGAACGATGCGCCACAAGCCATCGCGCAGACCGTTACAACAGACGAAGATACCCCGTTAGATATCATGCTAACGGCTACGGATGTTGATAGCGCGACGATGACGTTCGTTATGCTGGATTCTGCTCATCATGGAACAATAACAGGCTCCCTGCCAGAAATTCATTATACACCCGATGCCAATTATTACGGGAACGATTCTTTGATATTTCAGGCTACCGATGGTGAGTTGTTCGATACCGCGACCGTACAAATAGGTGTTCTCCCCGTAAGCGACTCGCTGGCACAACCCCCCTCCCTCGTATATCCGGAAAAGAATCAAATTCTTGTTCCCCTTGCGCTCGCATTTTTATGGAACGTTTCGTCAGGCGCAGAGAGCTATGTGTTTCAACTCTCGACCGATTCATTATTTGAAACGATAACCGTTCAAGATACGCTTGCAAGCGAGACAACATATACCGTTTCTGGACTTTCGTATGAAACAACACATTTCTGGAGAGTCGAAGCGAGGAATATTGATGGAGTCGGTGTATTTTCCGAAGTATCGAATTTCAAGACCGTAGGGGCGCCGCCGGAGATTCCGACGCTTCTCTCCCCCTCCAATGAAGCCGTTGGCGTGTTATTGCCGCTAACGTTTTACTGGAATGAAGCCCCCCATGCAGAGACATATCATCTTCAGGTCTCCGCTGATTCCGGTTTTACGTTACTCGTGGTTGATGATTCAACGCTCCAGCAAGACTCTTTGACGAGTAGCGTGTTCGAGCATCTTACAAAGTATTTCTGGCGGCTACGGGCAATCAACGAATATGCCGGTAGCAACTGGTCGCAGACATGGTCATTCACAACGGAACAGTATAATATCAGCTTGAATCTGAACGGAGAATGGAACCTCATTTCAATTCCGGTAGAGATGGAAAATAATGCTCTTGTGAACTTGTTCTCCACCGCAGACTCAAAAGCCTTTGCCTATGAAAACGGATATATCAGGAAAGACACTCTGAGCCTAGGCAGAGGGTACTGGTTGAGATTTAATAATGCACAGCAGGTTACTCTTTTCGGGGAGCAGGTTTCTCTGATAGAAGTTGAAGTAACGGGAGGATGGAATCTTATTGGCTCGCTCACATCGCCTGTTGATGTTGCTACGGTCACCACTGTCCCACCGGAGATGGCGATTTCTCAGTTTTTTGAATTTGCTGGCGGTAGCTACGTACAGGCAGATACACTTGTCCCGGGGAAGGGATATTGGGTTAAGGTCAACCAAAATGGAAAGCTGGTTTTTTCATCAACTCACAAATAATAGGGTATTTTACACCAAAAATTAACTTTTTGTTTTTCACCCTAGAAATTCCTATTTTAAGGGCTGTCAAGAGGCTGTCCAAAAAGATAAATCGCGTCACCCAGAGTGAAATCGAAGGGTGGTGTTGAAGCGAAAACGGGCTTCGTCTCTGCTCAGCCTGACGAAACCAACACTTTTTGGACAGTCTCTTTTTATCTTAGACGCAGAAACAACAGGAAAAAGCCATGAAACGAACATTTCAACCGAGCAATCGCAAACGTAAAAATAAGCACGGATTCCGCGAACGGATGAGCTCAAAAGACGGGCGCAAGGTGCTATCGCGCCGCCGCGCTAAGGGTCGCTGGAAGCTTACCGTCAGCGACGAGCGTTAACAGCGCATCAGGCGCGTGTGCGGTTCACTCTCAAAAAATCTGAAATTTTGAGGGGCAGCAAGAATTTTGAGCGCCTTCTCCAACATTCAAAAAAGCTAGAAGGAAAATTTCTTCGTTGCTACGTAACTACAATACCGCGGGAGGCGGACAACCCGGCGCCCGGGGTGATGGTCGCCTTTGCAGTCAAAAAAACTCTCAAGCGCGCTGTGGATAGAAACAGGGTCCGCAGGCTTATGCGTGAAGCTTACCGGTTACACAAAGCAGCTCTCCTTTCGCGAGTTCAACAAGCGGAACTTCAAGTTCAAATCCTTTTTATGTACTCTTCGCGACGCGATGGAACGCGTACTCTCCCTTCGTTTGTTTCCGTTCAGGATGACGTTGTAACTATGTTAGATAAAATTACCATGATGGTGTAATGAGCGCGCCCTCTCTTGTCGTATCGTTATTCATTCGTTCATACCGGGCAGTTGTTTCTCCCCTTCTTCCGGCAAACACGTGCAGGTTTTACCCGACCTGCTCTGCCTACGCGCTGGAAGCGTTTCAAAAGCACGCGTTCTTCAAAGCGTTCAAATTATCGGTGAAAAGAATTTTACATTGTCACCCGTTTCATCCGGGAGGGTACGACCCGGTACCATGAACAAATCCGAAAACCGAATTTAAGTACTGAAGTTAGGCAGAAACAATTTTTACTAAAATTTTTGTTGTAACTCTCTTAACTCAACCCCCTCAATCCCCCTTCTCTTGCTAAGAGAAGGGGGAAGGGGATGAGTTAGAGAAGCGGAAACTCTATTCAAGGGTAACCCGGACTTTCATGTGTAACATCACTTAGAAATTAGAATTTTAGGCTATCGGAGTAGAACTCCTCGTAGTCGTTGTAACACCAGCAGATAGTAAAAAAAATTATGGATAGAAATACAGTTATCGCGTTTATCCTCATCGGGTTAATCCTGATGGTGTGGATGTATATTACCGCCCCGACGCCAAAGCCGCAGCAGCCCCCTGCCCAGGATTCAACTGTTGTACAAACACCCCAAGATAGCGTAAAAGAAACAACGCCGGAGGTTACTGCCGGTGCAAAGCTTACCGCCGAGGATACGCTTGGAACATATTTTGCGCCGTTAGCCTCCGGTGAAAACGTAATGTTTTTTATCAAGACAGAATTCTACCGTGCGAAAGTTTCATCAAAAGGCGGGAGCTTGCAAGCGTGGGAACTGGCACAGTTTAAGACATGGGACCAACATCCCGTCAACCTGATTGACGAAAGCAAAGGGGGCGATTTCCACCTGCTCTTTTCCACGAGCGAGGGAAAGGTAATCAGCACGAAAAATTTGTATTTCAAGACGGATATTCGTAAATGGCAGGAAATCAAGCTGGGGGCGAATGATTCGATAACCGTTGATTTTGTGCTTGAAGTAGTTAATCAGGGTAAAATTGTAAAGTCGCTTACCTTTTACGGGAATACATACGATGTGAATGTTGCGTACCGCTTCGAGAAGATGGAGACGGTTATCTCGGATTATGAATATCAGGTCTCGTGGGAAACGGGAATGAGATATGCCGAGCGCAATAGCGTTGACGAATCGGGATTCGCGATAGCTACGGTTTTTGCCGGAGGTGAAGCGACCGAGATTGACGCGACCACAATCAACGAGCCGGTAAAGGAAACAATATCGGGACAGGTTTCCTGGGTTGCGACGCGCAATAAATATTTTGGCGTAGCAATTATCCCGCGGGAAGGCGTGAGCGAAGGAGCGTTCCTCGAGGGTGAGCATTTGGCAATGCCTGATCAGGGAGCGAAAGAAAACTACTCCATGGGAGTTAAGATGAAATTCACGGGGAAGGAAATCGAAATCTCGCGATTTACGCTCTTTATGGGTCCGCTCGATTTCGATATTGTGAAGGGCTACAACGTTGAGCTTGATAAAATCATGAGTCTTGGCGCGGCTTTTCTTATTAGGCCCATATCGGAATACGTGATTATTCCTCTCTTCCAATTCTTGAACATGTTCATTCCGAATTACGGATTTGTTCTTATTGTTTTTTCCATCATCATAAAAATTGCTCTACACCCGCTTTCGAAGAGCAGCTTGACCGCGATGAGAAAAATGCAGCAGCTTCAACCGATGATGACGGAAATCCGGGAGAAATATAAAGACGACCCGCAGAAGATGAACGTACAAATCATGAGGTTATATCAGGAGTATGGAGTCAACCCGGCGGGCGGCTGCTTGCCGATGCTTCTTCAATTGCCGATACTCTACGCTCTTTGGTCTGTGTTCCGCTCAACCATCGAGCTGCGGCAGGCGTCGTTTATCTGGTGGATAAATGATTTATCAATCCCCGATGTGATTACGAAGCTTCCGTTCAAGCTCCCCCTGTTTGGCTTCGACGAAGTTAGCGGGCTTGCCGTGTTGATGGGAATAACCATGTTTATCCAGCAAAAAATGACAGTAACCGACCCGCGCCAAAAAGCGATGGTCTATCTCATGCCGGTGATGATGACGCTGTTGTTCAATTCATTTCCTGCAGGACTGAATCTCTACTACTTTATGTTCAACCTGCTTTCCATCGTTCAGCAAGAATATGTTAAGCGAAAACACGGCGACGAGCCATTGAAAAAAGTTGACCCGAAGAAAAAATCCAAAGGCATCATCGCTCGCATCGCGAAAAATTTACCGGAAATGAAGAAATAATTGGTAGGACAGACCTCCCGGTCTGTCCTAGAACGGGACAGCCCACCTACGGTTCGTAGAACGGCTCGTAGAGGAGTCCCGTCCTACCCTTTCTTCAATCTATAAATCATAAAGACGCTTTCCCTTTCAACAAAGCGGGAGTATGAATAATCTCCATACAGAGCCTCAACTTCCATCCCTGCCTGTTGCACCATCTTTTCAAACTCGGTTTTGCCTACAGGCATAAAGTTGATTTCAAGACGTCGTTTCTCAATGAGCGCGTTCGATGAATCGAATATCTCATACTGTTGAAATCCCGTTATGACGTTCCCATCAGAAGCCGGCTCGTTCATGTAAGAAACGACTAACGTTTTTCCTCCTTCCATTGGAAACTTACCAAGAGTTTTTGTAACGCCATCCGCCGCTTTGAATTTCATTGCAGGATTTTGAAGCGTGCAGACAAAGATGCCATTGGGTTCAAGGTGCTTTGCGATCATCGCGAGCGCGCGTTGTTGCAATTCCGGCGTGAGGATTTCAGAAAAAGAATGAAACGGCAGAAGGATACATTCGAATGTTCTGCCTAAGTTCAATGTCGTCACATCCGCCTTAATAAGCTCGACCGGATAGTTTTTTCCTTCAATCTTCTTTCGGAATGAATCTAACATTCCCCGGGAATAATCAACGCAAACAAGCTTTCTATTTGCCTGAAGGAGAGGAATGGAAACTCTTCCGGTGCCACACATTAGTTCTAGAATTTCCCTCGTGAATCCTTCGGTCTCCTTCATAAAGAATGGGATGTCAAGCTCGGAGGTTACGTAATAATCGTAAATGTCTGAGACGGAATCGAATTGAATAGGGGTTAGCATGGGTTATTATTATTGTTGCATCTGCAGAAAAATTGTTACACGATGGTTTACAACTCGTAGAGGTATGAAACCCATCGCTAGACATGAATAAAGAAGTCGAATAATCTTATTTTCTCACATACTCATAATCTCAACTACTCAAAATCTCACATACTCAACTACTCACCTCTAACCATCTCAATATTCCAACACCTTATTCACTGTATTCCAATTTCTTGTGGTCGCGGGAATTTTGAATTCCTTTTCAATAAACGCGTTCGGGAAACCCCGTGTGCCGTTTGGCAACGGATGGGAGAGACAGAAAAAAGTATTCTTATGCACACCAACAATCTCCACGTCCCCTTTGGGTGAAACCATTGGAAGCTTAGGGATATTGCCGGGAGCAAGGGAAACAAATACGACATAAGGTTTAGCATCGCCTGCTTTAGTTTTTTTGTACTGCAACGTTCCCGATGAAATGTTAAATGGGTCAAGTGTTACAATTTCCGCAATCTCTTCCTTCGATCTTAGAATTACGGCAACGTCATACCCCAAGGCTTTTACAAGTCCCTTCTCAATTTTTTGAGTGAGCTTCTCCGCATTCTTTTCCGAAGAATCGAAAATCACATTGCCGCTCTGGATGTATGTTTTGACGTTCGGGAACTTCATCCCCTCAAAAATTTTTCGAAGCTCTTCCATCTTGATAATTTTTTGTCCGCTGACGTTGATGCCGCGGAGAAATGCGATGTATCTGGGCATGGCTTGTGATTGGTTAATTGGTGAGTGGTTAGTATGTGAGTAGTTTAGTAGTTGAGTAAATGAAAGATGTTTGATGCTGGATGCTTGTTATGAGTTCTTCCTCCGCTCAGTAACAACAATCGTCTCTGCAATGCGGTCGTGGACGGTGCGGCAGTTCGGATGAATGAAATATTGGATGAAACCAAAACCGGCTTCTAAAACGGAGGCTCCATATCCCAGCGCCCGCTCGGTAGAGTGCCAGAGATTCATCTTGTGATGAACTAAGGAGACCACGCGGATTTTGCAAATCCATTTTCCAATGGTTTTGCCGTTGCCAAGGTAACACGAAATACTGAAATAAAGAACATACCAAACAACGCTGTACCAGTTCTTAAAAAATGTCAGCGTTATGTCTTTTTCAAGATGAAGCATGCCGACAGCCTCAAGAAGCCTGATTGCCGGACCGACAATAAGTAAAAACAGGATTGTACAAGCCACCATATCAATTGCCAGCGCAATTGCTCTCGATAGAAAAGAAGCCAGCTCAACTCCGTGAAGTTCTTGCATGCGTAGGGTCTCGTGGGCGTGGTAGTGTTTCATGGGTAAATAAGTTGTGATAGTATAATGATAATGAAGCGTCTCGCCAATGTATAATAACTCAATAAAAATTGCAACTTATCAAATCCTTTTCGTACATTGGTAAAATTAACAAGGAGAATGTTGTGTTTATAAAACTCTTAAGAGCAATATTTTTTATTTTTCTTACCTTAGCGTTTATTCCAACGCTTGTATTCTCGCAAAGTA
>SCUC01000373.1 GCA_004322375.1 Bacteroidota bacterium | reverse complement strand
TTACCAACTTGCGTAACATCAGTTACTAAATACGAAATTGAATATAGAATCGAGCATTGAAGTTAGAAATGATAACAAACAATCCAAATACATTAGTCATCAATGAGATATTCCACAGCATTCAGGGCGAGTCCTGTCATGCGGGATTGCCGTGCGTGTTTGTGCGGTTGACGTATTGTAATATCCGTTGCTCGTATTGCGATTCGGAATACGCGTTTTACGAAGGGAAGGAGATGACGATGGATGAAATTCTTGAGCGAGTACAACATTACGGTTGCAAGCTTGTTGAAGTGACCGGGGGTGAGCCATTGTTTCAATCCAACGTGCATGAGTTGATGAAACGGTTATGCGATAATGGCTATGAGGTATTGTTGGAAACAGGAGGGAGCCTCTCTCTGGAACATGTGGACCGCCGCGTGAAATGCGTTGTTGATTTCAAATGTCCTTCTTCCAACATGGTGAAGAAAAACCTCTGGTTAATAATCGAGCAGCTCAAGCCTGTTGATGAAGTGAAATTTGTTATCGGAGACCGTAATGATTATGATTGGGCGAAACAAAAAATTGCAGAATATAAAATTGGGGAACGATGCAGAATTCTTATGTCTGTCGTGTTCGGAAAATTGGAGCCTGTTGAATTAGCGGAATGGATTCTTACGGATAGATTGGATGTTCGGTTTCAGCTTCAGATGCACAAATTTATCTGGGAACCGGAAAAACGGGGCGTATGAATCAATGCCCTATGGGTTGTAAGCAAAATGTAAAATGCCGTGCCTGCGGCAGGCAAAATTTCAAAATGTTATCGGTTATTAGTTATTTGTATCTCGCCTTGCTGTATCTTCTCTACGAGCCGTAAGCGCTTCGCTCCGACTTTGTAATTTGTCTGTTACTTTAAACTTGAAGCCTGAAACTTGAAACTCTTTACCAGTGAATTCTAGAACAACCAAACAACTCGCGATTGTGCTTGTGAGCGGCGGAATGGATAGCTGCGTTACTGCCGCGATTGCACACAGGGAGTATGAGCTAGCGTTTCTTCATCTCAACTATGGTCAACGAACGGAGAGACGCGAGCTACAAGCGTTTAACGATATTGCCGATTTTTATAACGTACGGAAGCGTCTTGTTGTGGATGTCCAGCATCTCAAAAACATTGGAGGCTCCAGCTTAACTGATGCAACCATCGAAGTCTCTCAAGCGGATTTAGCGCGAAAAGGTATTCCATCGTCGTATGTGCCATTTCGTAATGCGAACATTCTTTCCATTGCCGTGAGCTGGGGAGAAGTACTGCAAGCAAAAAAAATTTTCATTGGCGCAGTTGAAGAAGATTCTTCCGGTTATCCCGATTGCCGGAGAGAGTTTTATGATGCATTTAATACCGTTATTCGTCTAGGAACAAAACCGGAAACAACACTTGAAATTATCACCCCTGTTATTTTGATGAAGAAATTTGAGATTGTCCGTAAAGGAATAGAACTTGCTGCGCCGTTACAATTAAGCTGGTCCTGCTACCGAAATGAAGAGGTTGCGTGCGGCGAATGCGATAGCTGCGCGCTGAGATTGAGGGGTTTTCAGATGGCAGGGATTGAAGATCCGATTTCTTATTCTGTTCGTCCGAATTATTTGGTTTAGTGTCTATGGAATATACTTTTATAGGACAGACGGCGGGAGCGGAGGAGCGGAGGAGCAGGGGGATAAGGCATGAGTAAAAAGGAGAAGGAATTTAGGACAGTAGAAAGAAAGATGGCAATGGGTAAAAAGGGCGTTATCTATGCAATCACAATTTTTCTTGGGGCGTTTTTGCTTTTTCTTGTTCAACCGATGGTGAGCAAATACATTTTGCCCTGGTATGGCGGCAGCCCGACTGTATGGACGACCTGTATGTTATTTTTTCAAACACTGCTTTTATTCGGGTATGCCTACGCACATTTTTTGACGAAGAATTTTTCCGTACGTTCTCAGGTTATCATTCATTCCACACTGCTGATTATTTCATTAATTCAGTTACCCCCAATTCCATCCGATAGCTGGAAACCTCAGGCAGGCAGCGATCCTGTTTTAGGTATATTAACGCTTCTGCTTGTAACGATTGGTTTGCCGTACGGATTGCTTTCGGCGACGAGCCCGTTATTGCAGCGTTGGTTCAGCGTGGCGTCTCCGAAAGCTTCACCCTACCGATTGTACGCGCTTTCCAATGCCGGTTCGTTATTAGCATTGTTGGGCTTTCCATTCATTGTTGAACCGAATCTCTCACGGTTAACGCAAGGGTATCTTTGGTCGTGGGGCATCGGTTTGTTTGCGCTCTGCTGCGGCATTACAGGAGTTACCTTTTGGCGTGCCGGCGCTTCTTCTACCGATAGCGTTGAACCACAGAGCAAGAAAGTTGAATCTCCAACGAGAATACAGAAAGTGTTGTGGGTTGCATTTCCTGCCGTTGCCTCCATTTTCCTTTTAGCGACGACGAATAAAATAAATCAGGACGTTATTCCGTTTCCATTTCTCTGGGTGATGCCGTTAGCTCTCTATCTGCTTTCATTTATCATCTGTTTTGAAAAACCTCGTTGGTACTCCCGAAAGATATTCTTACTCCTCTTTGTTATCGCTCTTGCAGGAACGATCTGGCTTCTTAAGGATGAATCTGAGCTTGCGCTGTTTCCGGTGTTAACGGTCTTTCCCGCGTTGATGTTCATTGTGAGCATGATCTGTCATGGCGAGACTGCACATATTAAGCCAGTTCCCAAAGAGCTTACATCATATTATCTTCATATTGCGCTTGGCGGCGTATTGGGAAGCATTTTTGTTGTTATTATTTCTCCTCTCATTTTCAACGAGTATCTGGAATATCAAACAGGCATCCTATTAACGATTATCTTTCTCGCCGTTGTTTTTTATACGGAGAAAAGAAACCCGCTCTATCGTGGAAAGAAAAAGTGGGCTTGGGGCATACTACTTCTCGTTGTGATTACGACGTGCTGGGCATTTTACTTGTTATGGTCTGAATCTCTCAAGAATACAATTGCGCTGCAACGAAATTTTTACGGCACGATCCAGATAGAACGGTTTGGAACCGGGGATGCAAAGTATAATTTAAAAGCGATGTCGCATGGACTGACGCTTCACGGGACTCAATTCGAGGATGAGGAATTGAGAAAACTTCCGACGACGTACTACACGAAGCAAAGCGGACTTGGATACAGCATAGAGTATTTCCCACAAAAGAATGACCTGCGAATCGGCGCCATCGGGTTAGGCGTAGGAACCGTTGCTGCATGGATTGATAGCGGGGATTACTTACGCGTGTATGAAATCAATCCTGATGTCATATCATTGGCG
>SCUC01000372.1 GCA_004322375.1 Bacteroidota bacterium | reverse complement strand
TATTTAGTATTACGTCACATTTGTGGCATATAATAAATTATCAAAGGCTTAGTTGGTATGAAAAGGGCTATAAAAAAGAAAAACAAAAGAAATTCGATTTCAAAAAAATTTTTGAATTTGAAGACGAAACTCAGAAAAGTAAATTTCGTCAGAAGTTTGGAGCAATCAGATGTAATTTTGCATCTGATAGACAAAAATCTGATGAAATTGGTTTGTCGTATTATTCCGACGGGAATAGCAGGGCTAATTTTCCTACATATCTGGGATTTCTGCCTTGATACTTTTTTAGTTGAATGTTTGTTATTACTTGCCCTTTATATCCACTCATACATTGACCCACCTAATATCCCACCAAAAAATACTAATCATAATTCTATATTGAGAAAAAGCAATCAAATTAGAAAAAGGTCTAAGAAAAGATTGGAAAGTAACAGTTCTTAATTGTAACAAGGACTCTTGATTTTATTTATTAGAAGGCTTTGCATAACCCGATTTCGTCATTCTGAACGGAACGAAGTAGAGTGAATTCCGTCAAAGCGTGACAAATCCAACGGCTATGCGGATGTTTCGCTATGCCAATATGACTAATGGGATGTTTTTCAAAGGCTTCTTTTAAAAATTTCAACATTTTATTTCTGTACAGGTCTTAAAAAATAAGACTTAAATAATTGATTATTATGCAATAATTTAGTAGATTTACCCCGACTTTGAGCAAACTGCCTTCTCATATAAATGCCCAAGGGGCGTTGGATACCCTCAAAAACTGGTGGAATAAGCAGAATTTCCACATCAGTACGCGTGAGGGCATTCTTTTTTTGGTCAGTATCGTATCTCTTGCTTCAAGCATTATGGTAGATATTTTCTGGCTTCGCATTATTATGCTCTTCATTGGAATGGGGTCGGCGGTCTCCATCTATCTTTTGATGTCTGTTTCTCAACGAGAACAATCCGGCGGGGACGATGCTAATCCATATATTCAAGAACATCCTGAAAGCGCTCAAGTGAAAAAAATTGTTTTTGACGACCTTCAATCGAGCTACGGCAAGCACATCGAAATTGATGATGAAGAGCAAGAACAGTTTGAGGAAGGAATTCGCATTGTCAATACTCCTCAACAGGCAATTGAACCGCTCCCGGAAATGAGAGAACCTGAAGAGGTTGAACCGATTGCTGCGGCAACCGAGGCGCCCGCGCTGGAGGGATTTCCATCGGTGAAGAAAGAAGCCGCTCCGCCGCGCGAGTTTCAGGTCAGCGATTTTTTTGACGTCAATGCCGAACTCTACAGAAATGAAGGAGAGCCTCGCGCTGAGTTCAATTATCTTTTGAATAAAGTCCTCGCGGCGATAAAAGACACCTTGTTTGCTCACACCGTCGCGTTCTTCTGGGTGAATGAAGAAAAGGAACAAATGGTGTTAGAAGCGCGCATCACCGACTGTGGGCATTTCATGCACACGCGTCGTTTCAGCATCGGGAGCGATTTGGTGAGCAATGTCGCCAAGACCGGGAAACCGGAATTGCTGACAACGGTGAACCCGGTTTCAGAGCTTGAATTGTTTATGTATTACACATCGAGCTCGGGCGTCCGGTCGTTTACCGGGGTGCCGGTGTTTTATGCAAGTCCGGGTGAAGAGCTTGTTCCGCAAAAGCCGGTCGCCGTCGTAGCGGTTGACAGCATTGTAGAAGATGCATTTGGCGAAGAAACAATCGAACAGTTGGGGAAATTTACAAAACTAATTTCCTCCCTGATTAAAAGCTACACCAGCAAATATGATTTGCTCGTTGATTCGGAAGTGCTGCAATCGCTGAAAAAGATGCAGACACGGTTGCGCGGGGATTACTCGGTATTCAGCGTCGTGCAATCGCTTGCTGAAGAAACTTCCAAGCTTGTCGGCTGGGATTACCTGACAGTTGTTCTCTTTGATGAGACAAAAAATACATGGGTTGCGAACAAAGTAATGAACCGTGCGTACGAGCCGTACATCGCTCCGGAACAGATAATAGAGTTTCCCGATAGCATCGCAGGACGGACAATAAAAAATAACCAATTTACTATCGTAGAGAATTTGAATAAAGCTCCCCTGCCAAGATTTTTTAAGGAAGAAAAAATAACGACACAGGGGTCGTTTCTTTCAGTTCCGATTAGCTCGCTGAACAAGTGCTACGGTTCACTTAATATCGAGAGCAGGGAGACGGAAAATTTCACTCGAAAAGATGTGAATACGCTTTCTCGCTTAACCGATAACGCCGCGACAACATTAGAAATACTGTATTTGAACGAAATTATCCGAGAGCATGTTATTGTGGATGAGGTAACGGGGATGTATTCGCACAAGTTCTTTATGCAAAGAATGGCAGAAGAGCTGCAGCGTTCTGAAGATACCGATATTGAAGTTGCAATGCTGATGATGTCGGTTGACCACGCAAATGAAATTTCGCAGCGTTATACACAATCGGGACTTGAACGCGTCATCACGATATTATCGCAGGGGATCCGGGCGAGCATTCGCCCGTACGACGTTGTCGGCAGGCTTGATACCAATAAGTTCGGCGTTCTGCTCATTAATACGAACGCGAACGAAGCGCAAATTTGGGCAGAGAAAATACGCAAAAATATTGCAAGCCTGACCATTGCGTTAGAAGATAAAAGTTTTTCCGTTACTATCAGCATTGGCGTGTGCGGAGCGGTCAGCGGCATGAAGCGCGAGGAATTGCTGGCAAATACCGTTACCGTGCTACATCGCGCCGCCGAGACAGGCGGCAATGCTGTCAGAGTTTTTTAGTATATTATCAATTCATCATCAAGTAAAGAAACATGGCAAAACAACAAACATTCGCAGATAAAGCCGCAAAGGCGGCAGCCCAATCGGGTAAGAAATGCCCGAAATGTGGCGCAATCAAGCAACCGGTATTATACGTCAGTTCCGAGCCTTCGAAGCACGGCAGCATACGATTCAGTCACAAACGAATCCAGGTATGCCAATGCAATGAAAAGGAAGTGTACGCATAACGGCGGCAAGCAATTCTCATTGAATCGAGTGGCAGAATCGGCATCCCGTCTCAAATTGTTAGCGGGATGCCGTTTCGTTCTTCTAGTAGCTATTGCAAAACCCTAATTTGTCATTCTGAACGTAACGAAGTGGAGTGAAGAATCTCAAAATTCTCGATGTCGGAGATGTTTCGTCCGCCGAGGCGGACTCAACATGACAACAAGAAGGTTTTCGACTGAACTTCTAGAAGGAACTCTCGTTGTCAGAAACTATCGTTATAAACTATCGTAAATATGGAAGCGTACCCTGTAACTGAATTTGAAGCCGTTGTTCAAAGCGATGGAAGCATCATGCTGCCAAAAGAATTGAAGGCTAATATTACACCCGGCGCCACAGTGGTTGTGCGGTTAGTTGAGGGAAATATTGCGGCTTCATTACGCGCGCGCGGCATACAGGAAGATGAAATAGAAGCGATTGCGCGGCTGCAAATGGAGCAGCGAGCAGACGTTATCCGTTTTCTGGCAACCGAAGGGTCGTTTTCACGAAATCGAAGTTTCGCGCGTCGCGCAGCATCGCTAATCGGGTGAAGAACTTGAATCCCCGAAAGCTTGTTCTTCATACGGATATCCTGATTGCGCATTTACTTTCCCCGAAAGGGGATGTTTC
>SCUC01000371.1 GCA_004322375.1 Bacteroidota bacterium | reverse complement strand
CATACGCCGCAACGCTTCTTCCTGAGTGTTTGCCAAAAATTGAATCGGAGTCCACAGTGTTAATATTGCCATAGAGTCCTCCCGTTACAATATTATTTTCAGATACTTGATGAACAATTTGTATCTCCCCGTTCTTATTATCCGCTTCCGAACGTTCGCCATCTGCATCATACGGATGGGGAATGTTGTCTTCCCATCTTGTGCGGAACAAGCTTGTTTTGAAGGTCAAAAATGTTTGAGAGGAAAATATTGTTTTGTACATCATGCTCACCGTCCAGCGAAGCGATTCAATTTTTTGAGCCAGCTGGTCGTCGGTTGGCTCTAACGCATGCTGCAGGTCTTTCCAGTAGAGGAAATTCCCCCTGCGCTGGTCAAGAATGCCAACCGCCATGGTAAGCGTTTCGTCGGTCGAAAGCAAAGCATCGAGTTTTGCCCATCCATTCCATCGCGTCCAGTGATTGTTTTTCTGGTAGCCGTCGTCTTCCGTTCTGTTGAAGGCAAGAAAAAGACTGCCGTTCAGGAATTGCTGCTGATGACTTGCCCTGATACCATTGAGAAATCGAGATTCATCCGTCCATTTCCATTCATCATAGTAGGGGGATTCATAGACACCGCCGTACACCTGAAGATGAGTTTCCGGAGTTACACTTCCCGATTTCGTGATGAGGTTGATGACACCGCCGAGCGCGTTGGAACCAAATAACGCCGAGCCTGCGCCTTTCACAATTTCGACCCGTTCGATTTGTGATACGGGGAAACTTTCCCAGATAATCTCGCCTGTATCTCCACTTAACATCGGCAGCCCGTCAACAAGGATAAGTACGCGCGTGCCTACTCCCTTGCTGTATCCTGTGGAGCCGCGAATGTTTACCTGCGATTGTATAAAGTTCACTCCTGAAACATACCGCAACGCATCGTCAACCGCGACAGAATTACGTGAGGTAAGCAACCGGCTATCAATAACGCTTACCGAGGCGGGAATTTCCTCGATGTTTTGTTCGCGTTTGCTTGCCGTAACAATTACCGGCTGGGTTTGAACGGGCATGGGTTCAAGCTCGATTGTTATGTCTCCTCCTAACAATATTGTGTCTCTGGAACTAGCTTCAATATTTTCAACTTTTTTCGTTTCAAAACCGAGCATTGAAACGATAAGAGTGTAAGTTTTGACAGGAAGATTATTGATTAAAAATACTCCGTATATATTTGAGACACTACCCAGTAGAGTTCCTTCCACGCGAATGTTCGCGCCTGTAATGATTTCTTTCGTCTCGCTATTCCGCACAGTTCCGGTGATGACACCTTTTTCTTGCGCTATACACAAAGAACCAAGAGCTAAGAACAAAGAACAAAAGAGAAGCAAGCGGTATATCATTTGCCTGCTCCCGTTATTGGTTGCGGCGGGAGATTGTTAAAATCAACTGTCATGTTGATGTTTTGGAGAATTTTGTTTCCGGGGACAAGAATTACCGAGGGATTGCCACTATCCGCAGGAAGGCTGTATTGACCTACTACTCGCCAGTCGTTAAAAACATTATCTCCATATTGCTGGGCAACAACTAGATACTCATATCGTCCGGGAGAGAGCGGAGAAAGCATGAGCGTATAAGAAATAGAGGCTACGCCATACGGCGTAAGCGTCTCAGTATATTTTGCCTTGCCTTGAAGAACATCAACAACGATATTTTGCGGCGGATACGATTTGAATACCACCACGCGCAAATCTTTGATACTATCCTGAGGAAGCCAGTTGCTGAAGAAAACGGTTCCTGAGATGCCATACGGAGGCGCAGGCTCTGGGGCAAGCCCGTGGTCGTTGCAGGATTGCAATAGCAGTGCAATAGTAAAAACGAAGGCTGCGGCAGTTAGATTATTCAATGATTTATATTTCATTCTTGCAGGGTCAAAATAACCAAGA
This sequence comes from Bacteroidota bacterium, assembly GCA_004322375.1. Taxonomy (GTDB): domain Bacteria; phylum Bacteroidota; class Ignavibacteria; order UBA10030; family SZUA-254; genus FW602-bin19. The sequence goes on along the minus strand of SCUC01000371.1, from coordinate 387 downwards.
GCAGAATGATATGCAAGAATGGAGGAGTGAGCGGTGAGTATTCTTTTGGGGAAAGATTTACATTTCAGTCAACCAAAACAATTACTGACAAAAGTGATGCAGTTTGTGGTTGAAGCCACAAAGGGTTCATGATTTCTATCCACGAGCTAAAGCTCGTGGCAATAAAGTTGTTCAGAGCAAATAGAAAACGAATAATTGGGGGCTGTCTCAAAAGACAGATTTTATCGTAGGCGCAACCTTCATGGTTGCGTATCCAAATCAAAAACGCAGACATAAAGTCTGCGGCTACCCTATAATAAGACTTATGAGACAACCCCATAACAATAAAAATCTTTATAAAAACGGACTTTCCTATGGATCGTAGATAGTCCATTTTGCGAAAATTTA
>SCUC01000370.1 GCA_004322375.1 Bacteroidota bacterium | reverse complement strand
TGTTATGCCACACTCTTTCGTATGCAAGAAAAGGCTGACGATAACCTCTCGACTCCTGTTTAATTCCTATTTCATATTTCCAAGTATTTTTAGAGGTAGTATCAGATATGGTAACACCCAACTCTATATCGGGGTATCTACGAGCAGCAAGGCATCTTATTTTCGAGACCCCACCACGTTCATTAACTGCCTTTTGTAACCCTCCTCCGGGTTTTGCAATATCACGAAGGAATTTTAACGCATCAAGAAAATTAGATTTTCCAGATGCATTCGGCCCTACTATGAATGTTCTTTCTTGAAGAGCTACATCTACACTCGGAAAATTTCTCCAATTTTTAAGCTTTATTTGAGATATAATGTGCATTCTTAAATATTAGTTTTCGGCTAACCCTTGTCATTTGCAATAAAGTAATAACAAAACAGATGTGAAAAGATTTTTCATGTTTATCCTTTAATACAATTTTCAAATCCTTTTCTTCCCCTGATTCGCCGCCACCAATACCGGGTCCCACAGAGGAGAAAAAGGCGGAGCGTACAACAAATCTAAGCGCGATATCTCATCCAACGTCATTTTATGCTGGATGGCAACTCCAAGAATGTTCGCCCTATACATAGCGCTGTTGCAACCCAGAACATTAGCTCCAATCACTCGTTTAGATTTCCGATCTATTAGTAGCGTAATGGTTATTTTTGAGTTCCCCGGCATGATTGCTATGCGAGAGTTTGCCGTAATAGTTTCCTTCACCACTGAAAAGCGAGCCGATTTTGCTTCCTCAGAATTCAATCCTATAGTCGCGACATTAATATCAAAAACTTTAACGGCAAGAGAGCGAATAGCTCCTTTGAATGTTTCCCTGCCGCCGGCAGCATTCTCGCCGGCAACCCATGCGCACCGGCTTGCCAGAGTAGCAAGAGGGATATACAGATTTTTCCCTGTAACAATATTTTTTACCTCACAACAATCGCCGGCAGCATATATGCTATCAACATTTGTCATTTGCCTTTCATCTGTAACTATACCGCCATAAGCTCCAAGCTGCACTCTCGCTGTTTTGGCTAACTCTATGTTTGGAGCTACGCCAATACCGGTAAGCACAATATCAGCTTCAAATGTTCCTTTATTGGTAAACACGAATTTAACGCGATTATCTTTCCCGACTTGAAAACCTTCTATTTCTGCGCTACTGATAAAATGAACGTTATTCTTTTCTAACTCTTGTAATATGCGTTCGCTTGTCTCCTCTTCTAAAACAGACATCGGCAATCTATGCTTATGAATGAGCGTTACATCCAGCCCAAGCGTTCGCAACGCCTCGCACATTTCCATTCCAATATAACCCGCACCTATGACTATTGCAGTTTTTGGCTTCTCGTTTTTTATAAAGCTCATTATTCCAAGCGCATCTTCGCGTTTGTGAAGATGAAATACGTTTCGAGCATCTTCTCCGCTGATATGTAATCGTTTTGGCTTTGAGCCTGTCGCCAAAATTAATTTATGGTATTCGTATTCGACTACTGCTTGATTTTTTATGTCTCGAACAAGAACAATTTTCTTTGTAGCCTGAATCTTTTCTACTTTGTGGAGAGTTTTTACTGTAATTCCCTTTTCTTCCTGAAGCCGCTGCGGCGTAAAGGTGACTAATCGTTCTTCATCTTGAATTACTCCAGAAATCGCGTACGGGGTTTCACATATTCCGTAAGAAATGGTTTCACCGGCCTCAAACATTATTACTTCTGCTTGCGGATTTGTACGCTTTGCTTTCGCTGCTGCGCTAGGTCCCGCGGCTAATCCCCCCACGACAATTATCCGTTTCTG
>SCUC01000369.1 GCA_004322375.1 Bacteroidota bacterium | reverse complement strand
TGCGAATAAGGCGCGTAACTATCATACGACCACGATGCGCCTCGCGAACCGGCTCCCTTTGTTCCCGTTACTTCACCCGAAACTAATCCGGGCCACGTGGAAACATTTGCATTGCCGTTTGCACTCAGCGCGCCATCTCCGTGGCCTCCATCAAAAAGCCCTGCATTGGTTGGTAAATTGTCAAACGTTTGGTCGGCTATGGTAACGCACTGTTCCCACAAATTACCCGTGAGTTCCATAACGCCATAGAAACCCGCGCCTGCCTGCTCACGCGAGGTAGATGCTGTGGCAAAAATACCGCAGCGAAGGGGACCACCCCCTCCATCTCCTCCTGTAAAGGGAACGGCATAGCTGTTGCTGTTGATGTTAGCGCCGGAGTTTGTGATATATTCCGTTCCATTTTCTGTGCCACTGATTGTCGTTGCTGCAACGTATGTTGGTGTGCCGCTTGCTATTTCCAGAGAGACGACCGCCTGATCCCCACGACAAGCTTTTTCATACTCAAGCTCGGTCATGGGTCGAAGTCCTGCCCAATCAGCATACGCTGCGCCATCCATCCAGCTTAAAAAGCTACAAGCGCGATCGGGTCGTTGCGATGTTGCATCGCCGACAGTCCATCCTATTGTATTTCTATAGTAGATTGTGTCCGAGAATTTTCCGGGATTCCCTGTAATATCTCTTGTTGATTTTTGAGTTGTGGTCAGTGTATTAAAGAAATCAACCCACTGTCCCTCGCTGATTTCGTACTTCATACAATAGAATGCGCCGTATCCTTTCGGATAGCTTCCGTTCAGCTCATCTGAACCGTAGGTCGTTCCGTTGTAATTTCCTTTACCACAGGTATAATAGGTCCCTGTGGCTTCGGGGCGGAAACGAATCGCTCCTTCAGAAAGTAAACTTTCATTTGTTATTTGTGTAACGGAACCTCCGTCATCCACTATTTCACCAATATAGGAATTGTTGGATGTTGAATTAAGATTTAACGTTCCCTGCGGAATATAGACCATCTCGATTGCAAACACCTTTACGGTAACTAAATCGTTATCGCCAACGCCGTCAATGCCGTAGTTCCATTTCAATCCTACGTTTGAAAAACTAACATTCCCGCTTCCGTTCGCATCTCTATAAATAAACACGCCTTTTGCATCGGGGGAAGGAGTTATGGTTGAACCGCCCGCGGCAGTATGATCACCGGCAAAGGAGGAAAGTGTAGCATGACGCCAGATACCGTCGCTTTTTTTATACTTGACGAACACCCACGCTGCATCCCAGTTTACAATATCGCGCCAGGAATTATCCCAGCTGATTGTAAATTGCACGGACGTTGTTTGAACGCCAGTATTTTGATTGGTAAGAGTCGTATTGCTCACCTGAACGTTATTTGCATAAGCGTCGAAGACAGCGCACAACGTGAACAACACCATGAAAGAATATCGAATGATTTTCATAGAAGAACCCAAATGTGATTGATAAAAAAAAAACCATATCAATCTATGAAAACCACATGCAAAAGGAAATAGAAAAAATTGACTATTTTTTCTAAAGTGAGAGGTTATAGGTGGTAGGTAATAGAAGGGAGTTTCAAGTTTCAGTAAACTATAATCAACCTTCCTGAAAGTTACTCGAATGGTTCTTTTTGATTTTCAGAATACGCTTGCTCTTAATACGATAACTTCTTGGAAGGTGTGTACCTGAGACCTGAAGCTTGAAACATGAAACTACCACCTATTACCTACTACCTGCCACCTGAAACCAAGCCCTCTGTCAGCGCCTTTGAAACTGCTTGAGACATCGAATGAACATGCAGCTTCTCATAGATGCTGCGGATATGCGCGCGCACGGTGTAAATGCTTAAAAACAACTTATCCGCAGTCATTTGATAGTCATTTCCGCGAACTAAGTATTCAAGGATTTCAAGCTCTCTCGGTGTAAGATTATAATCAGCTTTGGGGGGCGGAGTGAATTGCCTGAATAATTTTAGAACTCTTCTTGCTATATGGGGCGACATAGGCGTGCCTCCGCCATGCGCCTGCTGAACCGCCTCGAACAATTGTTGGGGCATGATCGGCTTGGTTATATAGCCGCTTGCCCCGGCGCAAATTGCTTGAAAAACATTATCATCGTCTTCATACACAGAAAACATAATGACTTCAATTTTAGGATATTTCCGCTTGAGTAGCGCCGTTGCATCAACGCCTGACATTCCGGGCATACTAATATCCATCAACACGACATCCGGTAGATGCGAATCAAGGTCGTCGAAAAATTCCTCTGCATTACTATATTCCCCTTCGACGATGATTCCCGGCGCGCTTCGCAACACGTATGCCGTCCCCATCCGGTAATCCTGGTTATCTTCTACTATTGATACTGTAATAGGCATAGAAAGAAAATGCTAAATCCGAATCACATTAACAATAGATAATATTATCTATTTCAGATTAACAACCGCCGTTACGCTTGTTCCACCCTTTTCATTCTTTCCGATTTCAAGCTTGCCGCGAAGCTGTTTTGCCCTCATTCGCATCGTCGCAAGGCCCTTCCCTTTTGAAGATTTTTTCTCGTCAATTCCTTTTCCGTTATCTTGAATGACGAGCGTAAACATCGGGTAATCGAGAGTATATCGAATTGCAATTGCCGAACAGTCTGAATGTTTAATGGAATTATTTAGAGCTTCCTTTGCAATCAGCCAAAGGTTCTTCCTGACTTCCGGCGCAAGGTCGTGTGCGGGAAGTTCTTCCGGTTTCGGCAGTTGAAAATCGAGCTGAATGTTCTTCGCGCGGCAAAGCGAAAATGCTGAATCGCCCAGTCTGCTTATCAATGATTCGAGCGTTTCGGTTTTCGGGTCAATCGCCCAGATAATGTCCCGGATGGACTGAACAGATTCCTGGGATAATATGGAAATCCTTTTTAACAAGCTTTGGTGATGGGGCTGTAACGCCGATGCAGGGTGACTTTCATCCTCGATGATTTTGCTGAACATCGCGATGCTGCTGAGATTGGATGCAATCTCGTCGTGTAAGTCGGAAGAAATGCGCGTGCGCAGACGTTCAATTTTTAGCAGTTGCCTCACGCGATACTGGTATCCCAGCGCGAACAAGCCGATGACAAATATATTAACAGAAAGAATAAACCACCATGCTTTCCAGAATGGGGAAGCGATAGAAAATTTCAACGTCGCCGGCACGGCGCTTTTTATGCCATCGGAATTGATTGCGCGCACTTCAAATGTATAGCTTCCCGGCTGGAGCGCTCCATACGAAATCGAATTTTCTTTTCTTGGAGGCTGCCATTGCTTATCTGCCCCGAGCAACCGGTATTCGTATGTTATTTCGTCTTCATCCTTGAACCCTATCCCTATATATTCAATGACGACATTATTTTCATCATGGGAGAATTGCAACGGTCCTGAGAGGGAAAGAGAATTTCCATTCACTGAACAATGAGTAATATAGATGGGCGGCGAAATACTTTCCTGTTTCTTTGGCGTTGGGTCAAAGATCGTCATTGTCTCATCGGAAAGGCACCACATTTCGCCCGTTCTTGTTGCTCCTAAACTTACAACCTGACTCGCTAACAGCTCTCGTTCATACTTGCGAAACTCTCGCGCATCTATATTATCTATGAACATCACGCCTGTTGGAGTTCCAAACCAAAGCCGTTGTGAGCTGTCTTGCGCTATTCTCCAAATTGTATTGCTCAGCAAGCCATGACGAACATCCAGTGACGTAAATTTGCCATGATGAAAAATTGAAAGCCCTTCAAATCTTGTTCCTATCCAAAGTTTCCCGTTACGGTCTTGAAACAAGGAGCGAATTGCATTTGAAACCAGTCCGTCCTTTGTGGTATATGTTGTGAGTGTATCAGTTAAGAATTTAGAGAGGGAAAGCCTTGCTAATCCTTCGCTATTCCCGCCAAACCACATATTCCCTGAGCGGTCTTGATAGAGCGAACGTATCGCAATGTTCGGCAACCCATCCTTTGGCGTGATAAGACGTAGGAGAGATTCGCTAATGTCCGTATCAAATACATAAACGCCATAGTTTGCATCAGCATACCATATCCGGTCGCGGTCATCCAGGATGAAAAAAAAGGGGATACCGGAGCCATATCTTTTCCGAGGGTCAAAGTTTTTAATCTTCTTTAACGATGATGGACTTTCGGGAAGGCGTGTGACGTCATACAATGAAAAAATCCCGTCAGAAAATAAAAGGCAACACCTGTTCTTACTATCAAACGATATTGATATCGGATAATGGGCGGGTTCTATATGTTCAAAGTTTAACGAATGGTGAAATTCTTTCCAATCGCCTGTTGATGTTTTCCAGAATTCAAATAGACCTGTGTATGAACACGCCCATATTCGATTGGATTGGTCAACTGTTCCCACCCTGTTGTTTGGAGTTTTCGGAATGCCCGACAACGGAAATATCACTAATTGTCTTTCACTGAGCTTGGATAGTCCACGTGTTGCAGAAACGAACCAATAATTTGATTCCCTATCAATAAGGGTATATTTTGTAGCGCTCTCGAGTAAGCCGTTATCCTTTCCTATCACAGAAGGAACGGAGGTGAAAAACTTCTCCTTTGGAAGTCTCATAACGCCGCTAAAAGTAGAAACCCACATAGTTCCTTTGGAATCTTCAACAATATGGGTAATTGAGCTCATCCCAAAATTTTTCCGGTGAGTAATTTTCCCGTTTTCACACAGCGCAACCGAACCATCAGTTAATCCTACCCATACGTTATTATCTTTCCCCAAATATAACGGGGAGTTATACGGCAGAATATTGGAATCGCCTGGAAGAGCGAATACTGTATGGCGTCGGTCAACAATCGAAATCCTGTGAAGCATATCTATTTCACTTGCCCAGAGCACGGAATCGCCTTCTAACGCAATATCGGCAAGAGTTGAAAAGTGAATATCTCCCCGAAATTTCCGGCTCCCCTTATCCTTATCAAAAATGTAAACCCCATTGCCTGTTGCGCACCATATTCTATTCCTTTTGTCCTGCACTATGCGAAAAACAACCGCTGGGGCATTTGACGTTTCTAAAAGATAGTTTGTGAACGTGTCATTTTTCATGTATGCTAACCCTCCCGATTGTCTGGCTATCCATAACGCGCCGGGCGAAGCGCGGTCTTCTATAATATCATTCACTGCATTGAAAGGAAGCCCGTTGGCTGTAGAATAATTTGTGAACGTTCGACCATCATACCGGTTCAATCCTTCTTCCGTTCCTATCCAAAGAAATCCTTTTGAATCCTGGTACAAACAGTTAATAATATTCGAAAGTAACCCATTTTTGGTTGAGTACGTTCGTATGGGAAATACCTGTCCCCACCCGTTCGAATGATAAGTTACCCAGAAAAGCAGTATGTAAAAGAAATAACGTTTCACGTTTGAAAACCATCTACTCGATAGCATGTGGAACTTACAAAAACGTTCTCCAACAACCAATTTTTCTAGAAAAGAGAAGTTGCTATATGTCTCCCTGCTGTTTTACATTATCTTGAACATATACCCTGCCTGAAAAAGAAGCACAAAGTGGGAGTAATCTTCGATGCCATACGCGAATCCCAATTGAATGTGGAATCCATCGTATAATACTGTATAGGCAGAACCAATATACGTTTGGTAAGAATAGTCTGAGATGCCTGAGCTATTGATTTCCTCAAATCGAAAAATGCCGCCTGTCAGTGAAACATCATGTCGAGAAGATTGAAGCCGCCATACCAGATGAGAAATATCCGCCTGCGCCCCTTGAAACCCAGACATGCTAACTCCACCGGATAACCGAACGGCAAAAGGGTCTGCATACCACGCCCCGATCAACGAAAGTCCGGTCGGGAAACCAATCATTGAACCAAGCATCAGTCGGGGTGGCTTTTGTTCTCTAATGAAAACGACGGGAGTTCTTTTTTGGGGTTTCTCCTCCTGAGAATATGCAGGCGTTTGCGCCCATACTCCTAAGAAAAGTACGAACGCGATAATGAAAAGCTTTTTTATTGCTTCGTCTGCCCTTCCCACCATTTTAACCAGGCATCATAGTCTTCGCCAAAATCTTTCGTGGTGATTTTTTTCAAGGCAACCGCAGCTTCGCGCCGGACTTTCATGCTCGGTTCTCTCAGTGCGCCGATGAGCGGCTTTATCGCTCGTGTGCTTCCTATCATTCCAAGAGCGACCGCGGCTTTTTCCCGGCAGCTTTCCGATTCCTCTTTGATCCAATCGAAATCCAATATCTCTTCAAGATTCCTGACAAGCGGTTCAACTGCACGGTCATCTCTGTACAATCCGAGCGCAAGCGACGCGCGCTGCCGTACAGGAAAATTATTATCGCGCAGCGCGTTTACTGCCGAAGTAAATGCGCCATCAACTTTCAGCGCCCCGGCAACATCAAGCGCATTCGCACGCACCTGCTCATCGGCATCCCGCATGACTGATACCAATGCTCTCGTGCCGTAAATTTTGTAGAGAAGCTCAACGAGCTTCGCGAGGAACGATTCTTGATCCCGGAATACTTTAGGGAATGGCGCTGATAAACCGCTGGTCGAATTACGTATGGGGGTTGAAGAAACAGGCGGTTCCATCGTCACGCTAAACTCTCTCTTGAACGATGGATATCCGAGCATATCAAATGCGAGCGTGCCTGAGAAAGACGCTCCGGTATAATGCAGCGAATCCGTTCTGTAATCCTTTCCCAGTGCAATCCCTTCGGTATGGATGTTCAATGTTGCGCCATAGCTTTTCGCGTCGGGACCAACGGCTGTAATATTCGCATGTTCCGAAAGCAATCTCCTTGTCAATGATTCAATGGGAAGCGAAACGCCTGTCAGATCGTCTTTCATGCCCAGCCTGTTGCTCTGGTAGTATAATTGCTCAACTGCAACTCGCACCACCCTTGCTTGCTGAAATGCTTCCACTAAAGTCGCAATGCGGTGCTGCGCGGCGGCAGTGTAAATGCCTTGCGGGTATTGACGAAGATAATTTTCAAACGCGTCAATTGTTCCCTCCTTGTTCGCTTCGCGGAATGTGCATAGGTCTATCCGCGCCAGCGCATCAGCTTTAAATGTTCCCTCGGGATAACGTTTAAGGTAATCGAGGTACTCCTTGATGGAATCAACCGAGTTCGCGTTCTCGTAGGTCAATCGCTCGATGCGAATTTTTGCAGAATCTGCATACGTCCCATCGGGGTATTGCTGAAGATACAACTGGTACGCAGTGATTGTATGCGCATTGCTGATTTGCTGGTTGAAGTACAATTGTTCCCTGCGCCGTCGAGCTTCGCCTGCAAATACTCCGTTGGGAAAGCGAGAGAGAAAATCATCATACCCGTTCAACGAGTTTTCTGCTTCAGTGCGTTGATAATAAAATAGCTTTTCAAGTCGCTGGCTCACCTCATCGAAAAAAGCTCCTTTCGGAAACTGGCGAACATACCGCTCGTATGCCGAGATGGTATGCTCTTCTTTCGCGCGGAGATAGGAAAGCGTGTCAATTTTCCCAAGGGCAGCTGCAGCCAGCTCTTCAGAAGGATTGGAATCGAGAAACTCTTGATAAGCTTCGATGGTATTGATTGCCTCCGCTTTTTTCCATCCGCTCGAGGATGAACCGCAACCTGAGACAATGCTTGCACATACAAGAATCACAAGCAATCCTGTCAGGGAGATGCTTTTGGAGATTCGCGGATTAAAATATTGTGTTTTCATGCCGATTTTTGAGTGGATTACATCAGATACATAAGAGTAAGAAAAGTTCTGGAAGAAATCAAGTCCTATATCACAAAACAGACTCGCCAATGTATTTTCGTGCCGCCATCATGCTTCCGAGGAATCCCAGCCCTACTCCTAATCCAACGATGAGTCCATAGAATAAAAGATTGGCATTCACCATAGGCGCCAATTCCGTTGGAATAAGCTGTTTTGTCATTGATGTGATTAGAAATAGAAGTCCCGCTCCAAGTACGCCCCCGATGAAGCCCAACAACATTCCTTCAATAAGATACGGCGCTCGTATAAATCCCCGGGTCGCTCCTACCAACTTCATGATTTGAATAGCTTGTTTGCGGGCAATAATTGTTAATCGAATGGAGTTCACGACAAGGAATATTGCTGAAAGGGCGAGAAAAATTCCTACAGCAAGTCCAAACGTTTGAACTCCCTTCGTTCGTCTATCGAAAAACTCTAGCATATCTTTTCGATAAATAACATCATCAACGCCTTTAATTGCTTTGAGCTTGACCTGCAGCTTTTCGACGTTCTCGCTCGTCCGGTATGAATCGGAAATCGTGAGCTTGAAGGAGGGGGGAAGCGGATTAAAATCGAGTACTTTATTAATATCCTCCCCGAATTCTTTTTTAAAAAATTCAGCGGCGTCTTCTTTGGAGACATACTCCGTTGTGATTATTCCCTCGAGGCTTTGAATTTGTTGCTGAATTTCGACTAGCCTGTTTTTGCTGACAGTTTCTTTCAGGAATACCTCAATATCAACCTGTGAGCGAATTTGTTTCAGCGCGCGGGAAGCCTGAACGGCAGTCAGGTAAAACATTCCGAGCAATATCAGCGATATAGTCAGCGTGAGAATAGAGCCGGTTGCGGCTAACTTCTGTCTCTTCATTCCGGCAAATCCTTCTTTGAACGCGTACCGCATGCTCATGAGCGTGTTCCTATAATTGTTGTTCCTTCGGGATAGCATCCGAGAATCTTCAACTGGTGGGTAATTTCTTCGAGATGCCGCAGGGCATTTTTACTTTCCGCTTCAAGAATGCTCCCCTCAAAATCAACATAAAAAAGATATTCCCAAGGCTTACCGATAATGGGGCGCGATTCAATTTTGTGAAGATTGATATCGCGTAACGCGAACACGCTCAACGCTTTGAATAACGCTCCCGGCATATCTTTCAAAGAAAATACTATGGAGGTTTTCGCGTATGCGTTCGCGATTTCAGGCGTCCTGCTCAGGAGCAGAAACCGCGTATAATTTCTGTGGTCGCTTTCAATATTATGTTTGAGAATAGTCAATCCATAAAGAGCGGCGGCTTCCTCGTTGGCAATTGCTGCTGCATCAGCGCGTCGTTCCTCCTTGATATATTTTACAGCGCCCGCAGTATCGTACATGGCAACTGCTTCGATTTTCTTTAATCGTTTGAGAAATCGTTCGCACTGCGCTAACGCCTGGGGATGGGAATAAATGAATCGTACCTTCTTCATCGTCGTTCCCTTATTGGCAATGAGAGCATGGTTCACCCTCAGCTTTATTTCTCCGACAATATTCAAGTTGTACCGCAAGAGCAAATCATAATTTTGAAGAATGCTGCCGCCGAGAGAATTCTCAATTGGAATGATTCCATAATGACATTTTTTCAATTGAACTGCAGTAAACACCTCATCAAACGAACGATAAGGAACAGGTCGAACATTCTTCTTGAAAAAATGTAACGCTGCTTGCTCGCTGAATGCTCCATGCTCGCCTTGAAAAGCGACTGACCGCATTCTTGCCGGTTTGATGTTGTTAGTAATTCGA